>JAIWNO010000168.1 GCA_020216785.1 Desulfomonile sp. | reverse complement strand
CAAGAAAACAATTGATGCGAAGCCGATATACCTGAGCGCGGAAAAAGACGATATCTTTGTAGAATGCGCGGTCCAGTATAATGACGGCTATTCAGAAACCTTATTTTCTTACTGCAACAACATAAACACCTACGAAGGCGGGACCCATCTGTCAGGCTTCAGGGCCGCGCTCACGCGAACGTTCAATTCTTACGGCAATGCACAAGGTCTGCTGAAAAACGGGAAAACCCAAATCAGCATCAGCGGGGAAGACTTGAGGGAGGGGCTCACCGCGGTTCTCAACGTGCGCATGTTCAACCCACAATTCGACAGCCAGACCAAGTCGAAACTCGGCAACCTTGAAATCAAGGGCATTGTCGAACAACTCATTAACGAGAAGCTTGGGGAATATCTTGAAGAAAATCCTCAGGTAGCACGCTGGATCATTGCCAAAGCTATCGATGCAAGCCGCGCACGGGAAGCTGCCCGGAAGGCACGGGAACTCACTCGCCGCAAGAGTGCGTTGGACATCTCGGCACTACCTGGCAAACTGGCCGATTGTCAGGAACGCGACCCCCAACAAGCTGAACTATTCATAGTCGAAGGTGAATCCGCAGGGGGATCGGCCAAGCAAGGTCGAGACCGCCGTACTCAGGCAGTCCTGCCGTTGAAAGGCAAAATTCTCAACGTGGAGAAAGCCCGATTCGACCGCATTATTCAGAGCCAAGAAATTGGGACGCTGATTACGGCGCTGGGGACCGGCATCGGCGAGGAAGATTTCGATATCTCCAAGATCAGATACCACAAGATCATCATCATGACCGACGCGGATGTAGATGGTTCCCACATCCGAACCCTTTTGCTTACTTTCTTCTTCCGCTGGATGGCGGAATTAATCAACCGCGGGTATCTCTATTTCGCTCAGCCCCCTTTGTACAAGGTCAAACGCGGCAAGAACGAGTTCTATGTCAAGGATGAGAACCAGCTTGAAGACATCATCCTTCAGAGCGGCTTGGAAAACGTAAAAATCGCGCGGCGCGACGGTGAGGAATTTGAAGGAACACTCTTGATGAACTCCATCAAGAACCTGCTGCGTGCCGAAAAGATTCTCGACTTGTTCGAACGCAAGAATATGGACCGATTGGTTCTTAAGACCTTCGCACGCGAGGGCATGGACCAGAGCCACTTAGCCGACAAAGCGACCGCGGTTGAAATCGTCAGCAGGGTCGTACGACGGATTGAAGAGAAGTACCCGGAAATCGGTCCCGTCCGCTATGAGATTGATAAGGACGAAGAAGAATCGACATATATTATTCACGTTTACACGAGACGTAACGGATCCCGACGCAAGACAACCGTGGATTTCGACCTAACGCTTTCGCCGGGATTTGCCGAAGTAGCGGCAATTACCAAAAAAGTCACGGTACTAGGCGAGCCCCCATTTCCGGTCACTTTGGACGGAAAGATTATCGAAGTACCGAGCTTTTCAAGACTCGTAGACCTCATTACCCGGCAAGGGCGCAGCAAGATCAGCATGCAGCGCTACAAAGGACTCGGCGAGATGAATGCCGAGCAGCTGTGGGAAACCACGATGAATCCGGAAAAACGGGTGCTCCTCCAAGTGACGGTTGAAGACGCTGTGCGGGCGAATGAGATCTTCTCAACTCTAATGGGCGATCAGGTGGAGCCGAGACGGGAGTTCATCGAAAAGAACGCCTTAAATGTGGTGAATCTTGACTATTAGCGCATCAGTATAAGCGAGGAAAACCACCGGTATTTCTGTCGGCCCCGCCGATTTGCATTACGGGATTTTCTATAGTATTTGACGTGAGAGTTGCCGCTCTCATTTCTTTTCCTGTGATACTCCGCCTCGTTGCAACGGATGGAGTTTTTCAATGACCGTGCCCTGCCATTTCCAAGGGGGTTGAGGATTCTTTGCGGCCCAGAGGCCTGCCCGATCCGCTTCAGCTAGGTCTTGGAGGCGCTTGAACCCTCGCTCGAAAGGAACAAACGGTCGATACCACCAAGCCATGCCCTTACGTACTAATTCTTTGTTGAGGTTTTCTCCCTCAACCGATACCATTGCGATGATCCTATTGTACCGGTCGTAGACGTGAAGTTTAGGCTTGTACCAAGGCCCTTCGACACGAGCCGGCAAAGGCTGCACCATGACGAGCTTATCCAGTACCCGACCCTTTGTGTAGGTAAGCGCCTGGTCCCCCTGCGGATACGGCTTGGGGGTCACCGTCCTGGCAGTTGTTTCCCCAGAAAGGAGGTCTTCCTCCTGCAGTTTGGCTTCAATCAGTCCAGCCCCGGAATTCGACGTTTCCCACCAGATAGGACTGTCGATTCCGTACAACCTGACTGTTTCCAGTTTTGAACCGTGCTTCACCTTGATCTCATCAGCCCGGATCACCTCGGTCACCTTGCCGGGCCACGCCGTAAAATCCGCCGGATAAAGCCACGTAAGCAAGACGATGAGAGTCCACCGAGCCGCGTCCATAACATAGCCGATGATTAGATCCATGAAATTAACCCCACGACTGAGGGCATCTCACGTCCTGAAGATATCGTGTCCTATTAGAATCCGGCTCTTGAGACAGTCCCTTTGCCCTACAGTGTACAGCGCGCCCTGAATATCACCGCCTACTTGATTTTGCTCTCCGGGACCGGCCGGATCGTTGACCCCACGGACATGCCTTAATGCACACGCCGCAGATCGGGCTCTCAATAAACGGGAGCTTCGTGTTGACCATGCTCACGTGCGCAGCGCATCGATCGAAGTGAAGCGCCTCGTTTCGGTCCGCGTAGTGGTACTTCGTGGGGACGTTCTTGATAGCCTGAACAGGACAAGCCTCGAAGCAGGACGAGCACTTTCCGCAAAGGTTGCGGACCGGGGCATCAGGATCGAGGGGAACATCGGTGAGTACGGTTACCAGCCTTACGCGCGGACCATATTCACGGCTGACAAGAAGAAGGCTTTTGCCCTGCCAGCCCAAGCCGGCTGCGAGTGCCACCGCCTTATGGGAGATGTAAGACATCCAGCGGTCTTTGTTGACCACGTGGGAAGCGGGAATCGGCAGGGCTTTGCCGCCGGAATCCTGAAGGCGCTGAGATACCCGGAGCGCAATATCGTCCAGGAGAGCGTTAACCTTTTGATAATGCTGTTGATAGAGAGGTGTGGGTCGGTCCACAATCGGGTCGATAACACCGTCGGCAAGTCGGACGGCAATGCTCACTGCACGCGAGAAACCTGCGAGCAGATTATTCGGCTCTGTTTCAATCCCGTGGAAAAGACGGACATCCGCAATGCCGACCAAATCCGCGCCGCATCGCCTCGCAAATTGCTTCAGGTTTTTGGCAATCACGCGGATTTCTCCGACTTCTATATGTTAAGAGTTTTGGGCTGCTTTCCGACGCACACGGGTAAAGTCGGGCCGGGTGCCGGCGATTCGAGCTGCTGCGGCCAAGCGCTTGCACTCCGGACAAAGCTTTTGATCGAAAGCCTCCTTTGGCGCGTTGACGCTCTTCTCAATATGCTTGATATGGACTTTGGTCGCGTAGAATTCTCCGCAGCCGTCACACTGCTCCAATTTTAGCTTGTTGATAATCGTGCCGCTCATGAGGATGAAACGCTCACCGCCGCGGTCTTCCATTTGGAGCGCGCCGGTAGGGCAGACACGCACACAACATCCAGAACCGAGACAGTGTGGGAGTTGGTGCGTGTAGTCCTTTAGGATGAGGGAGTTTTCACCCGCGTGATGGAACTTGATGGCTGCGACGCCAAGTTTGTCCGCGCACACATCCACGCATTTGCCGCACCGTTCGCATACATCGCAGCGCATACACCGTCGTGCTTCCTGCTGTGCCGCAGCTTCGTCAAGCCCCAGTTCAACCTGATCGAATGTATGCATTCGACGATCGAGGTCTATCAGTGGTATTTCCTGTCGCTGGATGAAGGCTTTCTCAGTATAGTGCATCTCAACCGGCGCAACTACCATGCGCGGGCGAGGTACACTCTTGCGCGGCATCGCGATGCCGCGCAGATAGGAGTGCATCGCACGAGCTGCACGCTTGCCGGCGCCGATGGCCTCCACCACGGTGGCAGGTCCGGTCACCGCGTCGCCTCCGGCGAAGACGTCTGGAATATTCGTCTGCTGAGTATGAGCCCTCACCATGATCGTCCCGTTGCGATTGATATCGAGATTTCCGAGCCCTGGAAAGCTTGTCACGTCCGGTTGTTGTCCCACTGCGGAGATCACTGCACCTACCGGCATTTTGTACTCGGAATTAGGTATGGAAACAGGTCGTCGTCTGCCGGACTCATCGGGCTCGCCCAGGTTCGCCATCACACATTCCAGGAAATCGATCTTCCCATAGTTTCCGATAATTCGTTTCGGAATGGTAAGCTGGTGGACATGGATGCCTTCCTCAGCCGTCTGGATAATCTCTTCGAAGTGAGCGGGCATTTCCGACCGCGTTCTGCGATAGACGATGCTCACGCTTTGGCAACCCAGACGTACGCATGTACGGGCAGCGTCGATGGCAGCGTTGCCTCCACCGACAATGGCGACGCTGTTGGCAGGCTTGATTTTTTTGCCGAAGGAAACGTCTTTCAAGAACCCCAGCACGTCCAGAACCTGAGGAAAGTTGTCCTCACCCTCGATCCCGAGTCGGTACGATTTCCATGCGCCGATGCCGAGGAAAAACGCCTTGTACCCATCGGCCCTCAAATCGTCCAGCGTCATATCACGACCAATAGCCGTGTTGAGGACGATTTCTACCCCCATATCTTGAATGGCTCTAATTTCCCGGCGTACAATGTCGCGGGGGAGGCGGAACTCGGGGATTCCGGTGACAAGCATTCCGCCCGCTTCAGGCAAGAGTTCGAAAATCGTGACGCGATATCCCTCTCGGGCAAGAAAATATGCGCAACTGAGGCCCGCAGGACCGGACCCGATTACAGCCACCCGCTCATCATACCGGTTTTCCGGTACAGGAATAGTATAACCTTTTCCCTTTTCCATCACCTGCTTGGCTACAAAGCCCTTGAGGTCTTTTATACACAGGGCCTTATCCAGGTAGCGTCTTTGGCACCAAGCTTCACAGGGGTTAGGACAGATGAGACCGCAAACCCACGGCAACGGGTTGTCCTCACGTATGACTTCGACCGCCTCGTCGTAACGTCCCTGGGCAATCAGGGCTATATACGACGGCACATCGATTCCCGCCGGACAATTGAGCTGACAAGGAGCCGAACTCTCCCGCTTCAGACCGCTTTCATCGTATGGATCATGGGCCTTATCCACCCCTCTTCCAGGTGGGAACATACGTTTAATCGCCATCGTAGACTCCTCAAGGAAAATGTGCCTGGTTTTGCCCGCGAAAGAATGCTCTTGCCCGCACGGCTGTCCGGAATAGCTCCGTGCAATTCTACTGGGTGCATGGAAGAACTTATCGCGCAAAAAATAGAAAACCGCCAGTAACGCGATAGCCGGCAGCTCGGTCTTGGACATATAGTATAAGCGATTTGATTACAAATTCCAACACCATGAAATAAACTCTGAGTTATCATTGATTCTACACGCACGCGGAAAAGAGGTAGTCAATTCACCGACGGGAAATGGTAAAGTCATGTCCGAAAGTGCCTTGGTCTGGGTAGCTCCGACGCTGTACCTCGGAGCCACCCATCGTTAAATACAAGCAGTTTAATCAGCAGATGCCTGCTCAAAAGCAGCGATCCAGGCCTTGACACGATCCTCCCCATACGTTTTCCGCCATCCGGCGAGGATCGGCTCCAGCGGGAGATCAGCGAAATGGCCGTGGTATGTAAGGTACTCCACGTACGGATTGCCGGCTAGGTCGGTAGACGGAAATATCGCGTGGCAGGTTCCGTCGAACGTGAGAGGAGCGATATTGTGTTTGTGGCAGAGACCCGAATCAAATGAAGGAGTGGCCTTGAGCCACTTGCCGTCCAGGTAAAACTCGGTGAATCCATGAAATGCAAAGATCTTGCATCCCATCATCTCTACGAGTTCGCCGGAGGCCCCATGATTGCGGATATCGGCAAGTCCAAGACGTGACGGGATTCCGCACGCTCGGCCCAATGCACACAGGAGCACTGCCTTGGGGACGCAGAACCCTCGTCCCCTCTTGAGCACGTTACTGGCCCGATAATGCTCGGGACGATAAAACGGTGTGTGTGGGTCGTAAATTATGCCGTCACGGACAGCATAGAAGAGGCGACTGGCTTGTTCCGTTTTATTGTTGACAGCCCCTACCGCTGTTTCGGCGAACTTGATCACATCCGGATGTTCACTGTCGATTACAACGGTGGGCCGCAAGTACGAGGCGTCTATTCCGGAATCTTCCATTTCACACACCTGATTACCGTACCTGGAAAAAAGGTTCCGCTACAACGATTTGCTTTGCGCATGAACTTGTGGGAGCGGCTCCGACCGCGTGGAGAAGTCCTCCGGCTCCGTCCTGAAAGCAGCCTTGATGGTCTCCCGATATTGGTAGTAGTGCTCGGCCATAATACACGCGGAAACATAATAATGGAATCTCCGCGGGAAATTGAAAAGAGCCTTGAAAAACAATTTCCAGAATTTCCACCGGGACGGATACAGGAGACCCTGCCGCAGCAAAGTGATGCCTACGGCACACCGCTCACGATGATTGGGAAAGGCAAACGGTCTGTCCACCGGTTTCCTTTCCATTCGGAGGAAATGATTGTAAGCTCGTTCCAGAAAAGCTTCCGGTTGATATAATACATCGTAAAGCCGTATAAATTCAGCCACAATTTCGTCGGCAGGTCTGGTGGGAACAAAATTAATCGAACTCGTCTGGCTGCCGATTTCCCGATCCCATGCCATAGGAAGGAGACGGCCCTCCCTTTTGAGGCGCTCGTAGAGATCCGTGCCGGGCCCGACCTGAAGCAGGGTGATAAACATTTCCGGGATCTGGTTACGAACGGCAAAATCGATCAAGCGTTGATCCGCGCCCGGTGATTCATTGTCGAAGCCAAGCACGCATCCCGCGATAATCTGTAGTCCCGCCTTATTGATCGTTCGACACACCTCATCAAGATCCACGGCAGCATTCTGGAGCTTCTTTGTGAGCTTAAGCGTATCCTTATCCGGGGTTTCTATGCCCAAGAAGACTTTGTAGAATCCCGCCTCTACCATTAAATCCAGTAATTCAGGCTGCGCCGCGAGATTGACCGAAGCCTGAGTGCACAACTCGAAAGGATAGCGACGTTCCTTCATCCAGGGGATCATTTCCTTGAGAAGAGCTTTGGCTCTCGGCGGGTTCCCAATGAAATTGTCATCCACGAAGAAAATGAACTTGCGCCACCCCAGGTCGTAAAGGATTTCCATCTCCCGGATAATCTGCCGAGGCGACTTAGTCCTCACCAGGCGCCCGAACATAAGCGTTATGTCGCAGAATTCGCATCGGAATGGACATCCTCTCGAAAACTGGATGTCCATCTGGGCGTAAAGTTTGAGATCCAGAAGATCGTACCTGGGAGGGGGGCATTCCTCCAGGTTCGGGCGGCTCGACGCCTCAATCACGATGCCGGACTCCCCTCGTTCAAGCGCCTCGAGAAGGGCCGGGATAGCGAGTTCAGCCTCCCCTTTGACAACAATATCCGCTCCCACTCTGAGGGCTTCCTGAGGGAAATGAAAGGCCCACGGCCCTCCGACTACAACGGTCTTTCCCCGAGTTCGTCCCTGTTTGATCGTCTCGACAATTCCCGGGGCCTGGACACCCATTCCCGACACCATCACGATGTCACATTGGTCCCATTCTGCCTCGGTGATATCGCGTGCAGTCAATTCAATCAATCGGAGTTCCCACTCCTTCGGCAGAAGCGCGGCGACGGTGATCAACCCCATCGGCGGCTCAAGGAGCTTCTTGCCCAGCCGCTTCATTACTACGTTCATGGACCAGAAGGTCTGGGCATATGCAGGATTTACCAGGAGAACAAACATTATTCCTTCCGTGTGGACAACGTGGTCCTCAGAGCCATTCCAAACGGTTCCTTGAACACAACAATAAACAAGGCTACCGAGGCCCCCTCACGAGGAGTCACGATACTATGTGGGCACTGAAAGGGAACCCTCTCTGAACCCAAATCGAAAGTTCATTCCATTTGCACGTCAGTCGGACAAAAGCTCCGCTCTCTGTCAATTATGCGGATTCGCTCTTTTCACCAGGAAATCTAAAAATATCAAAGCACTCTTCTCATTGTCAAGGCCGTTTACTGATATGAGGACGCAGCGACGTTCCCGAACGTCGACATGCCCGCCGGTTCAGCCTCACGTGCGTGGGGACAATAGCTGGCGTCCCAGACAAAGGCAGAGGACATGCCCAAACTCCTCAAAAGAGTATTTTCGCCGCAAAGGCTGGAAAGCCTGCGATTAGTTAATATTGGGGGCCGGCAGAAGGGAAATCCTGCCCTACAATGCCGAATGTATACCAGGGACACCGGATCGTGGGTAATTAAGATGTTACGGCGAGCTGATCCGAATCCGTCACTCCTACACCGGGTCTCAGGTTGATCGTGTCTGCATCAAGATACCCCTTTTGAAACGCACTCGCGCTCACCAGCCTCCTTTTCCCGTATTCTACTTTGATATTGGTGAATTCGCGCTCCATATATTTCCTTATCGCCTGATCCTTCGCAACGATAAGGTCCTTGCAGCCAGCACGCTCTGCCTCCCTGACGGTTCGAGTCTGCTCCTGGAACCTCTCGCCAATGCGTTTCACCGCGCCGTCCAGATACGCGTATCTCAATTGAGACGCACTCCATCCCCGATTCTCTCGTTTAAGCTTGGGGAGCGCTTTGTCAACGAGTCGGTTGAGTTCGCGGTAGAGAAACTGGAATACGTACGCTCCCACCTCGGTATCTGCTCCGGTCCCAATGAACGTCAACAGCGGATCTTTGCCGTTGCGGCGGCGGACGACGTATTGACAGTCAAACCCGTTGGCAACGTGAATCAGCAAGCCCTTAACCCAGTTCCTGATGACGCTTCCCACCCAAATGGTAGTCTGTGTTGCAGTGATCTCTTTCGTAATTTCATCGGTCGGCAGGTCGGCAATGGTCAGATTGTGCCGCGAGAGAAGCTCGCGAGCTTTTGCTGCAGCGAGGGCGGCTTCGTTTTCATTTGGTGAATGAGACAGCTCAAAAAGTTTCCGAACCTTCGAGAGAACCTCTTCTTTGGTCATGGAGAGATGCGCATCCTTTCCCGGAATTGAACGACGGATAGTCTTACCGAAGAGCGTGCGACCGGGTATAACACATCAAGACTGCGGGTCAAGAGATTTCCGAAAGGCGAGTAACCGTTGACTTGCGTGGGGACCGCCCAACCGCTTCGCGAGAAAGTCGGTTGGAAAAAACCAAGCCGGTAAAATCGTTTTCATAAAAGCCGTAGCCATGAGCACCTGCCATCGGGAGTACGTATGAGGAGGTGTCTTGCAGCAGAGAACGACGTCACACGGGAACAATATCGCTCTGATCAATCATTGGCGGCTTTTCAGCAGCGGCCCGCAGTAGCCTTGTTCAGCCAAGAGAGATCTCAGTCTTGTAACGACATCGGACGGTCGAAGGATGAAGCGCAGTCCGCTTTTCATTAAGAGGTTATTTGCACCCCAGGTATGCCGCCAATAGGGTTTGGGCAATCGGAAAAGACGCCCGATCAGGGAGATGGCGCGAGACAGAATCACATATTCTTCATCAAAACCGAGGGATATCTCCGGATGCGTGGCCGCCGCCGCAGTCATCTGGTCCACCGCACGATCCAGGTCCAAACCTTCCGAGACATACCAAACCTGTCGGAGCGCATCAGTCTGAGGGCCCACAAAACCTTGCTCTTCCGCAATATCCCACAGTGGAGTTCCCGGATAGACTCGAATACCAAGGAAGAAGTTCGCCATGTTATATGGAGGCCGATTGTCTCGGCAAAGGCGCTTTTCAACGAAATCCAGCGTTTCCTGCAATGAGGCGTTCGTTTCGCCG
>JAIWNO010000167.1 GCA_020216785.1 Desulfomonile sp. | reverse complement strand
GGACCTCCGATGAGGAAATACCACATCGCGGTAAAACGGGTACCCACGAGCGCTTCCGCTGCATGGACCACGTCGTCGGGGTCGAATCCTTTGCGATAATTCTTGATCATGGCTGGTGATGCGGATTCCGGTGTGATCATGAACGAGGTGAATCCCGCGCGCCACATGAGTTCCAGAAATTCACGGTTCAAATCCTGCGGGCTCACTCCCATTGCCGTGAAACGCGCCTTCCACGGTCTGCGTATAATCTCCTCCATAATAGCGAGCGAGTGCTCCCTGGGCTCGTTGAAAACCGAATCCACGAACTCAAATGTCTCAGGTTTGTGGCGAGCGAGCGCCTCTTCGATCTCATCCACCACGTCGCTCGGTGATCGATAGCGAATGGCGTTTCCCTCGATCAACCGGCCATACGTGCAGTAGATACACTGTTTGGGGCAGCCGCGTTTGGTCTGAATCGTGTAACTGCTGCCCATGCGCTGATACGGTCGCATGTCGATCCATGAGCCCAGGTTTGTGCTCCCAGCCGGGAAGTCGCCCGCCACAGGCGGAGTCAGATAGAATTCTCCGCCCGTCATGGTCCCGACTCCGGGAATACCCCCAGGCGCAGCGCCCGTCTCGATCGCTTTGAGCAGCTCCACAAAAGCACGCTCACCTTCGGATGCGACAACGAAGTCGGCTTCGAGGAATTGCAATACTCCCTCGGGGTTGAGGCTCGCACCCGACCCGCCGAGAACGACCGGCGCATGTGTCAACTCTCTGATATGCTTCACTATGCGCCGAGCCTCAGGAAGATACGCCACGGGCCGCAGCATGTTTGCATTGTCGATGTTGCGGATGGAAACACCCACCACGTCAGGTGCAAATTCACGGATCGCGCGTCCGAGCGCCCTGTCCACCCGGCGCTGAAAGCACAGGTCCAATACACGAACGTCCTGTCCCGCCGCAGCCGCAGCCCTCGCCACATAGCAGATCCCTAAGGGCGGGGCCGCGAGAAAATCATCCTTAAGATTGCTGTTGACGAGAAGAACGCGCACCTATGTGTTCCATCAGGGGTGGTTGGGAGTGGACATGGATGAGAATTGTAGGGGCGGGTCTCAGACCCGTGCACTATCAGGTAAGTGCGTATCGCCAACATTTTCCCCTCGAACCCAACCCTCAGACCCGTGCACTATCAGGTAAGTGACATCCTTGTTTTGGTGGGACAGGCAAGATGCCTGTCCCACCAGGACTTATCCAAAATGGTTCGCCGATTTGATTGCACATTAGTCTCAGACACGCCCGTACCCACTCGTGTAGAACTATGCCAGGGCAGACCCGCGGGTCTACCTCTGCACACGCCCAAGTCCTTTCGCCCTGGACAAGAATTCGTATTGGGCGAGATATGGTAATTCGCCCTCGATTCCTGCACAATTGCCCGTTTCATCCCCCCGCGATCGGCGGGAACACCCCGACCCGGTCGCCTTCCTTGAGAGGATCGTCAGGGCGAGCATGTATACCGTTCAGGAACACTATCTTAGGCTCGTCCGCAGCGATTGCGAGATGATCCAGCAGCGCGCCGATAGTGGTGCCCTCCGCGACAATTAATGTGCAGGTGTTCCCTTTGCACCCTTCAGGGAGCCTCGACGCCAGAGACGCGTAGAGCGAGACTTCGATTTTCATGGCCTCAACTCCTCAAGGCCTTTTGACGGTATTCGAGCGGCAGATTAGACCTCCAATGCGAGATTAAAACCCGCGTCAATAGCGTTGCCGATCTTGCCCGGTTTGGCCGCGTCGCCGATGACCTTGACCGGTAGTCCGTTCTTTTCCAGTGCGGCAGCCAGAGAATTCTCCGGTCTCGAGCCCATTGCCAGCACCACCGTGTCCGCGGGCAGTTCCACGTCCTGCCCCTTCGAATCGGTGTAGATGACTTTTCCGGGTTGAATGTCCTTCATGGTCGCGCCGGTGATTGTCTTGATCCCGCGCAGTTGCACGCTTTTCAAGAGAACCCAACGCGTAGAAGGCCCTACATCCTGACCGATACGGGAAGCCATTTCGATCACTGTGACCCGCTTGATGCCCTTGACCATGAGGTCCCGCAGCACATCCGGCGCTTCAGCGTTGTGGAAAGCGAGGAAGTAAAGCTGATTCGGAGAAATCGTCCCCTTGGACGCGAGAAAGACCGCGGTTTCCAGACCAACGGAGCCGGCGCCCACGATAACCACTTCGCGACCGGTTCGAACCTTGCCCTTGAGGACGTCCCACGCCTGTACCACATGCGGCTGCTCGACCGCCTCAATGGGAGGTTTGAACGGCGCGGCGCCTGTTGCGACCACCACCAGATCCGGCCGTTCCTTGGCCACCAGTTCAGGGGTCACCTCCTCGCCGGTATGCACCTCGACTCCCCACTTGCCGAACATGGCCGCGTAGTACCTGAGTTGATTGAGGAATTCCGGTTTGTGCGTGACTGGCGCGAACCACCGGACTTGGCCGCCGATACCCGAGTCCTTGTCGTAGAGCTTTACTGAGTGGCCTCGCTCGGCAGCGACCGCTGCAAATTCGCACCCAGCGGGCCCCGCTCCGGCGACAATGATTTTTTTGGGGTTTTCCGTGCGCTTGATTTCGGTTTCCGCCTCGCGGCCGGCTCGGGGGTTGACCATACAACCAACCGGCAGCAGCTGAAACACGTGATCGAAACACCGTTGATTGCAGGCAACGCAGCGACGGATCTCGTCGAATCGTCCTTTGCGAGCTTTCACACCGAATTCCGGGTCCGCGATGAATCCGCGTGCAACGCCGATCATATCTGCGATTCCTTCTTGGAGAAGGTCTTCTGCGATGAACGGATCGTTGATCCGGTTGCATGCGACCACAGGGACGTTCACGACCTCTTTGATCCCCGCCGCGAGGTAAGCGTATCCAGCTTGCGGCAAATCCATAGTGATCTGCGGCACGCGGCTCTCATGCCAGCCTCCGGTCACGTTGATCAGGTCCGCTCCCTCTTCCTCGCAGGCCTTGGCGAAGATCCGCGCCTCCGTATTCGTGTGAGAGCCTGGAACGAAGTCATTGCCCGCGACCCTGACGATCACCGTCATATCGCGGCCGACCTCCTCACGCACGCGGCGCACCACCTCTCGGCCAAAGCGCATTCGGTTTTCGATCGGGCCTCCGTATGCATCATCACGCTTGTTGGTCTTGGGCGAGAGGAACTGTGAAATGAGGTATCCTGCGGAAGCGAGCACCTCTATTGCGTCAAATCCGGCCTTCTTGGCTCTGGCAGCGGCATTGACGAAATCGGTCTGGACGCGCTCGATGTCATCGAGCGTCATTGCGGTGGTCCGGGACTTGGAAAAGGCGCAATCGTATTCTGAGGGTGCCAGCACGGGCAACCCCTTGAATGCGCAGAACGAGTACGCTCCGGCCATGTACAGCTGCACCGCGCACGTGCCGCCCTCCTTGTGGATTGCATCTGCGAATCGGGCCAAGCCGGGAATCACCTTGTCGTCCTTGATAGAGAGCATGGAATCCATGCCCGCAGACTGATCGTTAATCTCCGCGCCGCCGATAATAATGAGCCCCGCGCCGCCGCGCGCCCGCGCGCGGTAGAATTCGATCAGCCGATCGGTAACTTCGCCGACGGGCGTATAGTTCAAGTGCATCGCAGTCATGACCAGTCGGTTGGGAACGGTCATGGAACCCACAGTTATCGGTTCGAACAGCTTGGTAATCACATGGTCCTCCTGTGTGGATCGGGTTCCCGGTTCAGGTGCAACATTGTCGTGGTTTCTGTGTAGGGACAGATTCCCTTCCTCCTCAACCATTTGTGCATTAGGATCGCTGCCGTCTTCAAATAATGAAGCGAGAAGATCGCAGCATCGCGTGAAAGGGTCTCTGTCAGTCGGTACCATCAGTTCAGCGGCCCTTGTATTGACCTTTTCTCTTTTGAGCGAAGGCCTGCACCGCTTCGATAAGGTCTTCGGACGGTATGATCATGCTCGACCGTGATGCCGTGTACTCGAGCGCCTCGTTCAGGCCCACTTCATCATTGTATAGCAAGACCTCTTTCGTCCCCTGTACTGCGAGAGGCGGATTGGCAGCGATTTCCTCAGCCATGGTCTTTGCTGCCGCGTCGAGGGTCTCCTTTTCCGGATACAGGTGATTGACCAGCCCGATCTCTTTGGCCCACTCCGGGCTGAAGCGGTGCCCTCGAAACGCGATCTCCCGCGCGTACCCCGGCCCTACTACTTTGGGGAGGCGTTGGAGTCCGCCCACATCGGTAATAATCGCGAGCTGAGCCTCAGGTAATGAAAAGACCGTCCCGGCGCAGGTCAGTCGAATATCGCAGCAGAGCGCAAGCTCAAGGCCCGCGCCGAGGCAATGCCCGTGAATCACCGCGATCGTCGGTACGATGAGGCGTTCCAGTCGGTTGTAGATCTCCTGGACGTGCCGGACTGCCCGGTAAAACTCCAGCTTCTGCGCAGCCGACGCCGGGCTGCTCATCACGGGGATCAGCTCGTTCTCCGGGCCTAGGTCAAGACCGGCGCAGAATGACTTGCCCTCGCCGCGCACGATAGCTGCTCGAAGATCTTTGTCTTGTTCTGCGGCAGCCACGGTCTCCCCGAGCGCGTTCCATAGCGCCAGGTTCATCGCGTTGCGCTTTTCCGGTCGATTCAGTGTGATGAACCCGATCGCGCCCTCTCTGTGGTACGTGACTAGACTTGCTTTTTCCGGCGTGGGTAATTCCATGCGGGTCATCTCCTTGTGAAGGTACGGGTTGCCAATCCGGTATCAAAACTTGAATATGGCCGTCGTAGGGGCGCACCCGCGGGTGCACTCTGAAAGCCGGGCCAACACACGGGTCGGCCCCTAACGACTTCGCCGGTGTCACCCGTCTGAAAGCGCATCGGTGCAATCTCTTACCGGTCCGGAACGCCGTGCACGACCGGTCTGGCCGAAGGAGCGCCGGGAAGCGGCATGGTCTCGCGTTCCAGCGCGGCTGCCACCCGCAGGTCAAGAACGTGGTGTTCCAGTGACGGTATTCTGTTTGATTCGGGGAGCGCCTTCTTGAGACACTCCAGCATAACCTGTTGGAATTCGAGTCCATTGCCTTCGGAAAGCGATTCCAGCACCTGAAGCGCACTTGCGGCTTCGTCCACAGCAATGAGGCACCGGGCGCGTTTGAGCGCCATCGCCTGCCCGCCGTCAGGAAGCCGATTATAATACTCCAGTGCCCACCTGAATTTGCCCGCAGCAGCGAGGGTATCCGCGAGCGCGCCAAGAGCTTCATTTCGGCCGTCGAGCACGCTCGCGAGGCGGTCGATGCTGCGTTTCTTGCCGAGCTTGGCCAGTTTGTGCGCAAGCCGCAAGAAATGGGACGGCGTTCTTGCGAGCGCAACAGGGTCCGCGTCGCGCAGGGACAAGTAGTAGAGGATCTCGTTGTGGTCCTTGAGCAAATCCAAGTCCGGGAAGTCGTAGCGATTCCGAATAGCGAGGCTGCGCACTTGTTCGAGCGAGCTTGCTTCGACCCTGGTGAAAACTTTGCGGACTTTCGCGTGCACTTCTACCGTGCGGCCCCGCAGATCTTCCTCATAGTAGTCCTCCGGAAAGGTGAACTCGAAGGACAGCTCGTTCCCGGAACGAGACCCGACAAAGGCTCGCTCGAAGGATTCCAGCAGCAGCCCTCTGCCAAGGAGCACATCCCAGTACTTGCCGGAAATGCCGGTGAACGACACGCCGTCCATAAAGCTCCGAGAGTCGAAGATCACCCGGTCCGTCGGTCCAGTGGGCTCGTCGGTCTCTCTGAAGAAATTAAGCGAGGATACGAGTTCTGCCACATCCGCCTGATCTACTCCCGGCAATCGGCTGTACCCCTCGAGAAAGTCAACGAGAAGATCGAACTCCTCAATAGCACAACTCGCCAGAGCGCCGAACGCGTATAGCGCCGGCTCGTGCATGAGGCCGGCTCTGTTTTCCAGCAGGAAATCCAACACCTCGAACAGGCGCTGTTTGTAGTAAACATCCTGCTCCATCTGTTCGTTGGCGAGGGTCCACATATCCCGAACCTTTTTGATGTCGCTCCTTGTCATAGATTCGGTTTCGTACTCATCTCCGACGGAAAGATAACTCGGCCGGTAACCGGGTAGTGCCTTAAACCCGAATCGCTCGGGATTCTTGGCATACACCGACCCAAAGTAGAGCTGCATTTGCTGCGATCCTGAATTGGAATGAACGGGAATACCGAGGGATCGCACAAACTCCAGCGTCTCGCGTGCGTCATCGACCGTCTCGCCCGGCAAACCGAAGATGGTAAAAAGTTCGGTTTCCATACCGAGCGCCTGGGCTGCCGCGACATTTTCCCGGATTTGTTCCAGGAGAATCCGCTTGTTCGTGCGAGCAAGCACTCCTGGGCTGCCTGACTCCAGTCCGAAGGCCACCGTGTCCGCGCCCGCGGCCTGCAGTTTTTCCAGAAGTGCGGGGTCGATGAGGTCCGTCCGAGTTTGAAACCAAAACGGCGTAGCAATACCGCGATGCATCTTCTCCTGGAGCAGCGCCTCGGTTCGAGCACGATCCTCCGTGAAGTTCGGGTCCGCGAACCAGAAACGCTGAATCCCACGAGCAGCGAGGGACTCCATCTCGTCGACGATCCTCGCGACAGAGTGAAAACGCACCCGACCTTTGCAGATATGGGGCGTGATACAGAACCAGCAAGCGTGCGAACATCCCCTCGACGAGAGGAGGATCGCGGTTTCTTTTCCTTCGAGATTGAGCAGGTCGGTCAAGTAGGGTGAAGGGTACGCGTCCAAGTCCAGCGGCGTCTCAAGGCCGGGGTCGGTGTCCAAGATGCCTCCACCGCACCGGCAGGTGATCCCGGGCACAGACTCAAGGCTTTCGCCGGCAGCGAGAGCACGCGCCATCGCGGGCATCACTATTTCGCCGTCGCTGCGAACGAGCGCGTCCACATCTTCAAGCTCTTTGAGGGCTTCCGACGGCATGGCTATAATTTGAGGCCCGCCGAGTACCACATGGATCTTTCGGTGCCGGGACTTGAGGTATCGTGCAATGAGCCTCACTCGATGAATGGTGCTTTGATAAACTGTGAAGCCGATTACCGAAGGATCGAGGCGGAGTATCCACTTTTCCAGGCTCTTGAACGAGAGGGGCCTGTCTTTCAGGTCGTCGAGGATCACCCCTCGATAACCCTCTGCCTCCAATGCGGCGACGATATATCCGAGGGAAATAGGAGTGCTTTCGGAGGATTCATAACCCACGTCGTGGTTCACGTTGATAAAGAGAAACGTCACGCTTTACCTTTCAGATGAAAGTGGGCACGATGCCGAGAATGAACACCAGCGAGCATACCATCAAAGGCACGGAACTCTCAACGGAAGATATTGACCGTCGGCGGCCCCACCTGCTACACCGTATTGCAATGAAAAAGATGAGACAAAGTCCCTGGTACGGTTTAATCTGGATAGCGGTCTGGACTGTGGCGCTTATATGGTTTGTTGTGTCCGGAATGTTCGATACTCGTGAGATCCTGGGATTCGCGTTCGTTTGGTTGGTGATGGTGGGGATGACAATGTATCTCCTTTGGAAGCGCTACCAAGTGGGCCGCCGCGTCGCCCAACGAAATCGCGCGGTCGCTGCTGCAGCGCCGGCACTCAATGCACCCTGTCCCTGCGGCTCGGGGAAGAAATACAAGCGCTGCTGCGGAGCGTAGTCATAGAAATTCCCGGAATTCTCGACTGCCGGCGTGGGTTGCCTTCCAAGTCCTCAGCACGCCCGTTCGCAAGTACGGTGACGCACGTTGTCTGAGGAATTCCGGCAAGATTAGTGGGGCCGGCATCTCCTCAGTTCCGGAGTACGCTCCTCCTCGGCGGACATCATTTTCCGCTGCAGCAGCGGCTCTCCATTCGTAAGGAGTCAACAATGGTGGCATTTGTCCGCGCGATCTTTTTAGTGACAGCGCTGTTCGCTATTCTTGCGCTCCTGTCAGGCTGCGGCTCAGGGAAATCCAAATTCGTTCCCCCGCCTCCTCCTGAGGTTGTGGTGAGCGCGCCCGTTGAAAGAAACGTAACGGATTATTTGGAATTTACCGGCAATGTCGCGGCGTTCGAATCGGTAGAGATCCGCGCGCGGGTCGAGGGGGTTCTCGAAAAGATCAACTTCAAGCCCGATGCGAGAGTCAATGCCGGGGACTTGCTCTTTGTCATTGATCCGAAGCCGTTCCAGGCCCAAGTGGACGAGGCGTCGGCGAGGTTGCAGGCAAAATCCGCGGCTCGCGACCTAGCTCAAGTACAATTTGACAAGGCCAAGCAACTCTACGACTCCGCGTCCATTTCGGAAATCCAGTATCTGGAACAGAAAGCAAAGCGGGATATGGCAGAGGCGGAGGTTTCGCAGGCCAAGGCAGACCTGGAAAAGGCCCAGCTCAACCTTGGCTATACGTCGGTTATATCGCCCATTAACGGCCGTGTCAGCCGCAATCTCGTGGATGTGGGGAACCTCGTAGGCGCTGTGGAAAAGACGCTCTTGACCACAGTCGTCAACGATGATGTGGTGTACGCGTACTTCAATGTAAGTGAGGCGGATCTCCTTGTACTTGCGCGCAAGTACCCGCCTGAGGATCGCGGTCGGGACGAGCGTCCGTCAGCGCCGGCAATGCTCGCGCTTGCAGATGAGTCCGGCTTCCCGCATCAAGGCCAAGTGGACTACGTTGACAACAAAGTGGACCCGAACACGGGCACCATCCAGGCTCGTGCCGTATTCGAAAACAAGAGCGGGATACTCATTCCCGGGCTCTTCGCACGGGTCCGGGTCCCGCTGGACACGCGCAAGGCTTATCTGGTGCCCGACGTCGCGGTCGGCATCGATCAAGGCGGCCGATACGTGCTGGTGGTGGGGGCGGACAACGTCGTGGACAAGCGTCCCGTTACTGTCGGGCACGTCGTTGACCGGATGCGCGTGATTGATAAGGGCTTGGGCCCGAACGATCAGGTCATCGTGAACGGCATGCAACGCGCTCGGCCCGGCGGCAAAGTCACCCCGGTCAAGCCCACGAGCGCGCCGACGGGTGAGCCCGCAGGCACACGCAAGGAGTCCCCACAACCGGCCCCTCCCGCGAGATAGCCAAGGCACAAATGATAAGCCGATTCTTTATCAATCGCCCCATCTTCGCCTCGGTAATCTCGATTCTCATCGTGATCGCCGGAGGTGTCGCTCTCTTCGTTCTGCCCGTAGCTCAGTTTCCTAACATCACCCCCCCGGTGGTGCAGGTTAGGGCGATATATCCGGGCGCTGACCCGCAGGTTGTTGCGGATACCGTCGCGGCGCCTATTGAGCAGCAGGTCAACGGTGTTGACCGGATGATCTATATGAGCAGCACCAGCGCGGCCGATGGCTCGTACACTCTCAACGTGACCTTCGAGCTGGGCACGGACCCGGACATGGCCACGGTGCTGACCCAGAATCGTGTCTCGCAAGCTTTGCCGAGAGTTCCTCAAGAAGTGCAACGTCAGGGAGTCACCACCCAAAAGGTCTCCACCACCATGGTAACCGTCCTGTCCGTATACTCTCCGGACCAGCGGTACGACGGCCTGTATATAGCCAACTACGTGACTATCAACATCAAAGACGTGCTCGCTCGTATTCCCGGCGTGGGAAACGTTCAGGTGTTTCCCCAGCAAGATTACGGAATGCGTGTATGGCTTGATCCGGACAAGCTCGAGTCGCGGAAACTTACTGCCAACGAGGTGTATCAGGCGATCTCTAACCAAAACATCCAGGTAGCGGCCGGCCAAATAGGGCAACGGCCCGCTCCCAAGGGCCAGGACTTTCAACTCAACATCAAGACTCTCGGCAGACTGGAAGACCCGGAGCAGTTCGGCAACATAATCATCAAGACCGGTGAAGGCGGCCGCATCACAAGAGTCAAGGACGTGGGCCGGGTGGAATTGGGCGCTCAGACCTACGACCAGACTTCGTCCATCGACGGGGCACCGTGCAATTCGATCATCATCTATCA
>JAIWNO010000166.1 GCA_020216785.1 Desulfomonile sp. | reverse complement strand
GTCGCCCGGCTCGAATGCTCTCGACGTGGCGGATCAGGTCAAGGCGACTATGACCCGGCTGAAAAAGGATTTTCCGCCCGGACTTGATTACAAAATGGTGTACGAAATCTCCGATTTTGTCCGCGCCTCGGTGCACGAAGTGCAGAAAACCCTCCTCGAAGCGTTTCTCCTCGTTGTGATCGTCGTCTTCATCTTCCTGCAAAACTGGCGCGCGACTCTGATCCCCATTATTACGATCCCGGTGGCCATCGTAGGAACATTCTCGGTGATGGCGCTTATGGGCTTTTCAATCAACATGATCACGCTGTTTGGGCTGGTGTTGGCTATAGGGATTGTGGTCGACGACGCCATCGTCGTAGTGGAAAACGTGGAACGGAACATGACGGAGTTCGGCCTCAGCGGTAAGGAGGCCGCGGTCCGTGCGATGGAAGAGGTTACCGGGCCCATCGTCGGCATCACGCTGGTGCTTATGTCCGTGTTTCTGCCTGCATCGTTCCTGCCCGGCATCAGCGGCGAGCTGTACCGTCAGTTTTCGGTGACCATCGCGGTAACCACGCTCTTCAGCGCAATCAACGCCCTCACCCTCAGCCCCGCACTCTGCGCTGTGCTTTTGAAACCGCACCATGGATCGAAGAACGTATTCTTCCGGGGTTTTAACAGTTTTTTTGAGCGGATCACGAACGGTTATTCGCGCTTCGTCGGGCTACTGGTGCGGCGGGTCGCAGTTGTGCTGGTTGTGTTTGTGGGTATTGTCACACTGACGTTTTTCGGGTTTGTCAGCCTTCCCACCGGCTTTGTTCCGCTCGAGGACGACGGTCTGATCGTGGTGAACATCCAGATGCCGGACGGGGCGTCTCTGGAGCGCACCCAGGCCACGATGGACCGCGTGATCGAAATCGGGCGCCAAGCGGAAGGAGTAAAAACAGCGTGTGGCCTAGGCGGCTATTCGCTCATTGACGGGGCAGCCCCGAACCTGGCGTCTGTTTTTCTGCCGCTCACTCCGTGGGATGAGCGCCTGGCCCACGGCCGTTCCAAAGACGCGATTACTGCGGAGTTGGCCGCCAAGTTCGAAGAAATACTTGAGGGAATCGTATTGCCGTTTTCCATGCCGGCGATTCCGGGGCTCGGTTCAGGTGGTGGGTTTGAGATGCAAGTGCTGGATAAAGGCAATCTAGGACTGAATGTACTCGAGCACGCGGCAGGCGAGCTCGCGTATGCGGCGAACAAACAGCCCGGCCTCACTCGGGTTTTTGAGACTTTCCGCGCGAGTGTGCCGATCATCTATGCCGACGTGGATAGAGACAAGACCTTCACTGTGGGCGTTCCGCTGCAAAATGTTTTCGATGCGATGCAGGCATATCTTGGATCCGCATACGTCAACGACTTCAACAAATTCGGTCGCACCTGGCAGGTCAAAGTCCAGGCGGACAGCGCGTTCAGAACCAAGACCGAGGACATCAAGCGCCTCCAAGTGCGTAATACGGAAGGCAAGATGGTACCGCTGGGCACGCTCATGAAGATACAGGAGAGGCTCGGCCCCGTTCGCGTGGACCGGTATAACCTCTACCCGACCGCAAAGATTTCCGGAATGCCCGCGCCGGGCTTCAGTTCAGGACAGGCGCTTGAAATCATGGAGCAGCTTGCCGCCGCGAAACTTCCCACAGGTATGGGGTACGAATGGACCAGCATGGCGTATCAGGAGAAAAAGGCCGGGCCCGCGCAGGCAGCGTTTGTGTTTGGATTGGCGATCGTGGTGGTCTTGCTGATACTCGCCGCGCAGTACGAGAGCTGGGCCGATCCGTTCGCAGTGATCCTTGTGGTGCCGATGGCAGTACTCGGCGCAGTGGTGGCGCTCATGTCCCGTCAGCTTGATAATAACATCTACACGCAGGTCGGACTCGTGCTCCTCGTGGGTCTTTCGGCTAAGAACGCGATTCTCATCGTGGAGTTCGCCCGCGACATGCGGGCGAAGGGTAGGGATGTGCTCGAAGCCGCGGTGGAAGGCTCGCGGTTGCGGTTCCGGCCGATCCTCATGACATCGTTCGCGTTTATCTTCGGAGTGCTTCCACTGGTGGTCGCTACAGGCGCGGGCGCGGTGAGCCGCCAGGCTGTCGGCACCGCGGTCTGCGGCGGGATGCTCGGCGTCACCCTGCTGGGGATCTTCTTCACGCCAGTGCTGTACGTGCTCATGCAAAAACTGTCGAGTGCGCTGCGTGGCCAAAAGGTATAGTTTCCCGCCAACGACCAAACAGCCTTTTCCTGAATCTCCCTGGAGAATCACGCATCTGAATTGATGGTAGAGATGTGATTGCCTTCAGACACAGGGAGGTCAATACCATGGTCACCTTTGCGGAAACAATGCCGGTAAGCGAGCTGGTGGAACTGACCGGCGCTACCGTGGAAGATATTGAAGAAGGCGTGTGTGTGGACTATTACCCCGGGATGCTATTCGACATGTACGACGAGGATCAAGATGTCCAGGAGCGGCTCTTCATGCTCCAATTCTTCGGCGTCGGTGAAGGCATCGAGGTTCCGGGATCGAGCTGATAATTGTCGCATTTTCGACGGCGATACAACGCTCGTCGGGCAGGTGCCCCGGTACGGGGCGCTGCAAAGGACACCGCTAATGCCAATGCGCGTTTAAGCAAGTACAATGCTTCCTGCCGGGTCGGCTGGCTCCGGAGGGATGTTTCCGTTTGCGGCATAGAGCGAAGGAGACTACCGACGTTGGCTGTGTGCAAGGTTGACCAATGTACTAGCTTGAAAACGGATTGGTTACGTGGCCAGCGTTGCTGACGCGTTCGTAAAGTTTGCTTCCAGGGGCGTCACGCGGGGGCACGAAGGCCCGTCCCACCATTTCTTATGGTAAGGGCCGGCGCGTCGCCGGCCGCTCCTGCAGCACTGGTCCGAATGCGAAGAGTCATTGAGGCGGTGCGGAATTGAGTGCAACATCTGGCCGGAGATCATAGAGCTGAAAACGGTGCGCTCCATCACCGTATGAACGCCGTAAACTCGGATCAATGAGCTTCCCGTTTGACTGCACCCAGTCCGCAATAGGTTTTCCCGCGGCTTCCGTGCCAAGCCTTCGGCTGATGATCGGCAAATCGCCTTGCATCACGAAGCGAACCTCTTTCGATTTGACCATCCCAGCTAGTTTCTCCGGTGTCAGAATGGGATCCAGCCCGTGAAAGCCGCCCATCGCCATCAAGCTGCCAATGCGCCGAAGCGACGCCGAACAAGATGGTACAGTAGGGGCGGGTCTCAGACCCGCCCCTACCCAAGGCCCTCGCTAACGACCACTTGATGTGGATTTTCCTCCGCGTCCGAACTTGACCAATCTCCGATAATTCGTTATTCCCTGAACGCAAGGTCGCGCAGCGGCAACGGAATGCCTTGCCATGAATTCGCATTTCTTGTGGAGGGTTCGGGAACGCCTTCTTTGCACAAAGAAGGCGTTCCCGTAATCATCATCCTTACTCCCCAAGCTGGATACCCGGCCAAGTTTCGATGGGGTCCGCGGATTTGACCACGTTCATGCCTGCTTCGGCAAAGCGCTTGTACGCTGCATCAGCCTGGTCTGTGAAATCCACCACGCCGGGAACTACTACGGCCGACGAGCAGTCTTCCAGCAGGTATACGCGGCGAACAGCCGCCTCATCACGTGTCCGCAGTTCCTCGAGGAGGTTGTCGATCGTCCACGCAACGCAGTGGCTTTTGGCTTGGCCCGCGATCACCACCACGTCGAACGCGGCGAGTTCTTCAATGAGCGACAGATTCTTTTCCGCGATCGCTCGGCCCTTCTCGTCGGTGAGGACCTCCGGCATGAGCACGGAATAGTGCTCGGTAAGCGGGTCGAAGCCTTTGATATCGCAGAAGTATTGGCAGCATCTCGCCACTCCATGAAAGAAGACGGCCTCTTCGATCGCAGAAACGAGAGCGTGACCTATACCGCCAAGGATCGCATGATACGGCCAAATAATAAGCGCATACTTCCCGGTCGCTTCCAACTGCCGCACGTAATAGAGGACATAGCTTTGGAGTCCTTCGTAGTTGCGGCCGGTCAGACCGTCGGTCAGAGTCGGATTGGGCTTCCAAAGCCCCTCTTCCACGTCGGCTGCCGAAATAATGGTCATTGGTTGAGGGTTCCGGTCTTGCGCGTCCACCCAAAAAAGCGGGTGGAATATTTGCATAGTGCGGTGAGTGTCCATGGTCAGGTGGATTTCAGTGATGACGTTGAGATTGCGATAGATGAACTCACAAAGTCTCACGTTGTCGTCTACAGCGCCAGTGCCCGAGCGGCCCGCGACAAACAGCTCAAACCCTGGGATGCAGAATGAATTCTGGCAATCGACCACGACGAGACACACCCTGGTCTTATCTTTGACTGCGGGTCTGATGCTGTATATTCGTGCCCATTCTTTGGCTTGTTCAGCTCTCTCCAAGTACGGAACACGCCATACCTCACCAACCTTGGCGGGGTTAAAATGAGGGGGAACGGGTAAGGGGCCACTGGCGCTCATGGTGGTTCCTCCGGAAGGGTAGACGTGTGGGCGAGCCGTGCCGAAAGCAGCTGAAGATGCCGCTGTCCGGACATTATACTATGAGAGGTGTTGCCTTCCTACCCGTTGTAGGATTATTTTCCCTATCATAGGTTATGTTGTATCGGGCCTTCGAACGCGCGACCGATCGGCGTGAGGTTGTGCGGCGTCGTGGGAAGGAGAGGTGTTGCATGGAATCGCTGGGTGTGTGTTTAGGAGCGTCCACACTGGGAATGGTTCGTCTTCGGAAGACCGACGGTGGAATCGAGATCGTCAAAGCCCAGACCATCACGCATGAAGGCAATCCACGGAAAGCCCTCATGGAGGCGCTCGAAGTGGAACCCGACGCCCGAACCATCCCTATCACCGTAACTGGTCGGAAATTCATCAAATTCGTACACCTCAGCACGATTTCCGAACCCGAAGCGGTCGAACGCGCGTACGCCCACCTCATGCCTGCCGACAGCCCTTACCGCGTGCTCGTGAGCGCGGGCGGCGAAACCTTCCTCGTATATCACCTCGATGAAGACGGCAAAATACAAGGGATCCAGACAGGAAACAAATGCGCTTCGGGTACAGGCGAGTTTTTTCTTCAGCAGATCGGCCGAATGAACCTTACCTTGGACGACGTGGCGCGACTGGCAATCTCCGAGCATCCGCACCGCGTGTCCGGCCGCTGTTCGGTCTTTTGCAAGAGCGACTGCACCCACGCGCTCAATAAGGGAATACCAAAAGGTCAGGTGGTGGCCGGCCTCGCGCAGATGATGGCAGGTAAGGTAGTGGAACTGCTGAAGAAGCTGCCGAAGAAATCGGTCATGCTTGTTGGCGGTTCTTCCCGCAACAAGACCATGATTCACTACCTGAGGAAAGAAATCGAAGACCTGTACATCCCGGATGAGGCCCCCGTGTTCGAGGCGATCGGCGCGGGCCTTTGGGCATTGGAGAATACTACGGTCCCGTACAAAGGGCCGGACCACATTTTCCAGCGCAAAGGATCCGCGTTCGGGTACTTGAGGCCCTTGGAGGAATTCCGCAACATCGTGCACTTCAAGGATCGGCCGAGAGGCAAAGCCGAAGCCGGCGACCGCACGATCCTCGGGCTGGATGTGGGTTCCACCACCACCAAGGGCGTCATCATGCGGTGCCGGGACAAGGCCATTCTCGCCGCAGACTATCTGCGAACAGACGGCGACCCGGTCGGAGCGTCACGACGGGTGTACGCGAGCCTCGCGCAGCAGATCCTCGTGCCTATCGAGATTGTGGGTCTTGGCGTGACAGGCTCAGGCCGCCAGATTGCAGGCCTGCACGCGCTCACGGACGGTGTAATCAATGAAATCATCGCTCATGCGGCCGCTGCCGTGCATTTCGATCCGGAGGTGGACACGATTTTCGAGATCGGCGGTCAGGATGCGAAGTACACGTATATAACCAACCGGGTGCCGAGCGATTACGCGATGAACGAAGCATGCAGCGCGGGTACTGGATCGTTTCTGGAAGAATCTGCCAAAGAGAGCCTTGGCCTCTCAGTCACGGATATCGGCCGAGTCGCATACACTGGATCGAACCCGCCGAACTTCAACGACCAGTGCGCGGCATTTATCGGGTCGGATATCAAGAATGCCGCGCAGGAAGGCATCCCGGTAGAAGATATCGTCGCAGGGCTCGTTTATTCCATTTGCATGAATTATTCCAACCGCGTGAAAGGTAATCGCCCGGTCGGCCGGAAAGTGTTTATGCAGGGCGGTGTCTGCTACAACGAGGCGATCCCCGCGGCAATGGCGGCGCTCACAGGCAAGGAGATCGTGGTTCCGCCCGAACCCGGTCTCATGGGGGCATTCGGCGTAGCACTCGAAGTGGAGCGCCGCATCGAAAGCGGATTGCTCGCCGCGGGCTCATTCGACCTCCAACGGCTTGCCCAACGTGAAGTGACGTACAAAAAATCGTTCATCTGTGGCGGCGGCAAAGAGAAATGCGACCGACGCTGCGAAATCGCGCGCATCGAAATCGAGGGTAAGACCTATCCGTTCGGCGGCGCGTGCAACCGCTATGTGAACCTCATCCGCAACGTGGAATTCGACAAAACTGCTCTTGATTTGGTCGAATTCCGGCAAAAGCTTGTCTTCCGTGATCTGGCACCGGACGACCCTGCTGACACCCGCCCGACTGTCGGCATGAACCGCTCGTTCCTCGTGAATACTCTGTTCCCGTTCTTCAATGCATTCTTTGCCAAGCTGGGCTACCGGCTGGTTCTGCCTGATAAGGTCGACCCGATGGGAGTGGACCTCCAGGGCGCGGCCTTCTGCTTCCCCGTGGAGATTGCGCACGGGTTCGTTTACGACCTTCTGCGGAAGAAACCCGACATTCTGTTCTTGCCGCATATCCGAGGGGTCCCCACCGATAATGAAAACCCCAACACCTGCACATGCGTCTTTGTTCAGGGCGAGAGCTATTACCTGGCGGGGACCTTCGATGCGCTCAGGTCCAGCCGGCTGCTCCGGCCTTTCCTCGACTTGAGCCGCGGATATGCGCCAAAGGTAGGGGATTTCGTCGCCGTGGCCCGCGAGCTTGGCCGATCCCAGCAGGAAGGGCTGGCGGCTTTCGAGGCTGCGGTTGCGGCACAGGACACTTTCAAAGAGGAGCTTCGAGCTAAGGGGCGGCAGATACTCGCAGAAATTGACGCGGATCCCGACGCGATAGGCGTAGTGCTCTTCGGACGCCCGTACAACGCGTTCGCGGGCGAGGCCAACAAGGGCATCCCGGCGAAGTTCGCGTCGAGAGGATATCGCATCATCCCGTATGACATGCTTCCGTTCGAGGAACAGACGCTCGATGACGCAGAGACCATGTACTGGTCCATGGGCCGTATGATTCTCAAGGCCGCGCGGCTTGTGAAGAACCACCCGAAGCTCTTCGGCACGTTCATCAGTAACTTCTCATGCGGGCCCGATTCATTCGTGGTGGGCTACTTCAGAGAGGAAATGGGTCGCAAGCCATCACTCACCCTTGAACTGGACAGCCACACTGCGGACGCAGGACTCGAAACGCGCATCGAGGCGTTCCTCGACATTGTTAACCACTACCGCGAGCTTGAGAGCAAGAAGCAAATTCCCAAGATCGTCAAAGACTTCGTCCCCGCGCGAGTCGGGGTATTCGACGGTAAGCCGCTCATTGTGACCTCCGATGGTAGAAAACTCCCGCTCACTCATCCCGATGTCCGCCTGGTGCTGCCGTCCATGGGGCGCTTCGCGCACCAGGCCCTCGTGAGCACGTTCCGCAAAGTCGGTATACGCGCGCATGGGCTGCCTCCAGCGGACGAGGAGATGCTGAAACTTGGCCGCGGCAACTCCACCTGCAAGGAGTGCCTGCCGCTTCAGATTACGGTTGGCTCGATGCTCAAGTACCTTCGGGATGACCGCCCGGAAGGAGAGGTTACCGCGTACTTTATGCCCGGAGCGTCCGGTCCGTGCCGATTCGGCCAGTACAACGTCTTTTCCCGCAGGCTCGTCGAGCGCTTCCGCATACCCAACGTGGCGGTACTCACACTGAACGCTGCCAATGGATACATGGGGCTGGGGGATCGGTTCACATTACCGGCGTGGCGTTCGATCCTCATCGGGGACGTGATGTACGAGACATGGTCCACGCTCATGGCCGGCGCGGCCGATCGGGAATCTGCGCTGGAGATCTTCTTCCGTGAATGGGACACAATCGTCTCAGTGCTCCACAAGTCATGGAAGGAGATCCGACGACAGGTTCAGGCCACAGCACAGACTCTGTCGAAGATCCCGTTGAAAGCCCCGTACGAAGAGCTTCCGAAGATTACGCTCACCGGCGAGATTTTTGTCCGCAACGACCCGATATCCCTACAAAACTTGATTGAAAAGCTTTCTGAGCGGGGTTTTGTGGTGAGAACCTCCCAGACCAGCGAGTGGATCAAGTACGTGGACTGGTTGATCAAGCATCAAATCGAAGGAGACAAGCCCGACATTCCGTTCTGGATCCGCTATTACGTCAAAAAATATTACGATCACAAAATCAGGCGGCTGCTGGCACCGTCCGGGCTTTTCTTCGACGAGACGCTCAAGGTCGAAGACCTCATTGAAGCCGGTGAGAAGTTCGTTTCACCCATGCTCACCGGTGAGGCGATCCTCACTGTGGGTGCAGCATTGCACGAGATACTCCATCCGGCCTGCGGCATCATCTCCATTGGGCCGTTCGGATGCATGCCCAGCCGGGTTGCGGAATCGATCCTTACCGAGCAGTTCACTTGTGGAGAAAAGCTTGAATTGATGCAGAAGCGCAACGGTGCGGGACCGACCGGTCTGGAGCCGCTCCTGTGCAAGAAGGACCGCAAGCTGCCGTTCCTCGCCATCGAGACCGACGGGAACGCTCTGCCGCAGATTATTGAGGCGCGGCTCGAGGCGTTCATGCTTCAGGCCCAGCGACTGCACGAAGAGATGATGGCCAATAAGCACCATTAGTATTGGTGCAATCTTGAAGGGACAGGACGCCGGAGGCGACACGTGTCTTGGTTGAAAAGGCGGCCAAAACAGCCTACTTCTGCTGTAGCTCAGGCGAATACGAGAATTGAAAAGGGCCGTCTAGGGGAAGACATCGCGGTTGAGCATCTTGAAGCGAGCGGCTACCGCATCATCGAACGGAACTTCCGCTGCAAACTCGGAGAGATCGACATCATCGCGGAACACAATGGCGACGTGGTTTTTGTCGAGGTGCGCTCACGGCAATCCGATTCGACATTCGATCCCGCGTACTCGGTGAACTACCGTAAACAACAGAAGCTCGTCAGGGCCGCCCAAGTATATCTTTTTCAGCGATTCCGTACTATGCCCGCCGCGCGCTTTGACGTGGTACTTGTGGATGTCGGCCATCGGCTGGAAGTGGAAATCATTCGAGACGCGTTCGGAGCGGAGGGATAATAAGAACGGATTACCGGCGGACAGGACTCTGGCGCGTGGTCCAGTCCTTTAAACGCTGTAGTCTTCTTCCACATCCTCCATTTCTGCGGCGTCCTGCTCTGGCCCCATTGCGGTCTGAAGGGCTTCCTGAAGACTGGTAAGCACTTCTTCCCGGAATTGGGACAGTTCGGCTTCGAGGACTTTTTCGAGCACGAGAGGCAGTTCTGCTGCAACAACCTCAGAGACCGCTTCCCGCACTGCAGAGATCACCTCGCTGCGAAAAGGCTGGAGGCGCTCTCGGACCTCACGTTCAATGATCTCTACCACGTCTTCCCGTGTGAGCAGCTGGATTTGTTGCATAGGTGATTCTCCCCGGCCGTTCCGGACATATGCCGTTGTCACCAATGCATACCCGTCAAGGCTTGCGCCTGTCAATCGATTTTGGCCTGCCGTCGTAACCCTTCAGTTACTCGTGGGGGACCAGGGTCAGAGTTGTCCGATTTTTTCCTCGCGAAAGGTACTTGATTGCGCTATAGCTCTTGTCGC
>JAIWNO010000303.1 GCA_020216785.1 Desulfomonile sp. | reverse complement strand
TGGTATGATCCGAATGTCCGGTCGAAGCCATGGCGAGGCCGGACCCGCCTGCAAATACGTCCGGCTCGCTGATACCCTCATACCAGTACCTGTTCAAACAAGCGACACGTGTCGTCAAATGGATGTGTCCGGGTTGCGCGAGTGACCCGGACACATCAGAACAAAGGACGGGATTGGCCTCGCCGCCCTCGGTTGACACAGAGGTCGCGTCCCTCGCGACAGCCGAACGAGGGAAACGCGACCTATTGAAGATCGCCGAGGTGTCTTCGCTACTTCTTCATGAGGTCCTGTTTCGTGACGTTCATGACCCTGACAGCGATCTTCTCAGCCCCCTTCTCTTGGTAGGCTATCCTCACTATGTTGCCGGGATCGGGCGTCGCTCCAATGAGCGCGATGGCAAGGTTGAATGTCATTTGTTTGCCTGTGCCGCGACCGTACGGGTGTTCCTTCGTTTTCGTTGTGTCGTATTCTTCGATGGTTAAGAGCTGTTTGTCCTTGTCATAAGTGATGGTCCTACCCTGGACCACCTCGGCCGCCATCGCAGGAACGGACAGGCAGACCATGAGCGCAAGAACCATCGTGATATAAATGAGCTTTCTTTTCATGGATATCTCCATCGAGTGATCCGTATCCTGTTCGAGTCAAGCAGCTAGTTGTTGCGCTTCCTTCTTTTCCCGCAATTCCTGGGCGGCCCCCCTTACCATAATGATGATGATGTAGAGGCTTATGGCGCCCACTGCTCCCAGGATGAGAACCGTTGCAGACATGTCGTACTTAAATTGCTTGAGGATGATGGAAATCATGCAGGCGAGAACCGCCAAGCCAAAGGCAACACGAATCCCGTATCCTTTAGCGTACTTGGTGGCCACTGTCCCAAACTGAGCGCCGATCGCCGCACCACAAAGCATCACGAACACGGCCCACATCTCGATGCGGCCTTTTGCACCGTAAGTGAATGTGCCGTAGAGGCCGGATATCATAACCTCAAACAGGTCGGTTCCGACAGCGATGTGTGTCGGGCATCCGACGAGATACACCAGCGCCGGCATACGGAGCAGCCCGCCGCCGATTCCCAGAAAACCCGCGAGCACACCGGTAAGGAAGCTCACGAAGATCGGAAGCCACGCCGAGCAGTAAATTCCCGCCACGCGAAAATGCATCATCGGAGGGATCTTGATTTTGTGAAGCGTCCGGTACCACGTGATACCTTCGGCACCGCGCTCGCCCACGTCTCCCCTTGCCCTTGCCTTGACCGCCTTGCGGTAGTCGTAAAACACCATGAACGCGATGAGGAGCAACACACCCACATACACCCAGCGCACGACCGGCCCCACCTTGCCGAGCGCTTCCAACCACATGACGATCTGAGCGCCGACCTCTATACCGATCACCGTTCCGATGACCATTACTACGCCCAGTTTATAGTCAACGTTGCCAAACTTGGAGTGCCTGAAAGTAGACACCATTGACTTGCCCGCGATGTGAGCGATGTCCGAGCCGATGGCGAATGCCATAGGGAAACCCAGAATGTTCAACCCCGGCGTGACCATCCATGCGCCACCCATTCCGAAAAAACCGCCGATAACGCCGACCGAAAATCCGATCAGCACAAGCCCCGGCCAGAATATGTCAAATCCGGCTATGGGCATATACATGTATAACCAGTCCATATCGGTAACCTCCTTGTCCTGCCTGAGGGCCTAATGCTCGACGATTTTGCGGGACGTGAGGTCGATCCCCGTTCGCTTCATGATCTGGTCGGTAAGGAATCCGAGCGTAACCCCCAATGCCGCGGTGAGTATCGTACACCAGACTCCCATGAGGAAAGGATTGACGTTGTATACGTCCAGCAAGTACTTGGTGATCTCCGAATCAACCATCCGTTTGTCGGCGACTACGACAAGCATTTCCGCTCCGCCTCCTGCGGCGACGGCCGGATCGGGAAAGAGAGAGACTATCGCGGCCACAAGGGCGCATAATCCCAGGTAGACCGTTCTCATGAGCGGGGACCTCCCTTCTTCGAGTAACGTTCAGCACTTGAGGTACACATTTGTGCGTCAACGACCGATGTAGGAATATGCATATCGCGTGCCACAGTAGCGTCGTCACTGCAGGAGCCTTTCCGGAAATATCTCTGTCTGCATACCATGACCTTGTACCCTTTCGGGTCGGCATCAGCTGCCGATCTCCTGTCAGCATTTTTTACACTCTGTAAAAAATACCCATTCAATCAGGATTTCAGGTATTTTTTCCCTGCGCGCGGGCGTCCGTCTCCAAATGAAGATACAATGAGTTATGATATGCGTACAATTCGTGCATTGACATGACCGGGACCTCGAGCAGTCAAATCTTCCTGAACGGCACGGTTGTTGCTTTCTTTCCGCTCAATCGCACAGCGCTCAAAGTTTCACTTTTTGCGAAGCTCCAGCCTCTCGCCGCGTGGGAACTCGAAGATGCATAAGGCTATTACCAAGTTCCTGGATAAGATTCGATCGTGGAAACATAGCGATCGTGCCCGTCGTCGGGAGCAAGTGTCCAGGCTTTTCAGATTCAAATATACCTGCTTCAAGGACCTTCTCGCCTCGAACACCGAATTGCTCAACATCATCACCGATCTCGAGGAAAAACTTCGCGGCCAGGAAGTTTTCGGCATGTCGTACGTGAGATCCCAGTCCACGCGGGCGCTGTTCCACGCTCTTCGCATGGTGAAGAGTCTCGACGATTTGTCCGGCCACAGATACGCCTCACTCTTTGGGGTTGTCGACCGGCTCAACGAGGCAATCAAAGAGGAATTGGGGAAGAGGAAGGAACTGCCCGTTTCTGAATGGGTCCTGCCGTATTCGCGGATCACCCGGGACATGGTGGACTGGGTAGGCGGAAAGAACGCCAACCTTGGCGAACTGCGCAATCGTGTGGGCGTTCCGGTTCCCGAAGGCTTTGCGGTGACCACGCGAGCGTACCAATTCTTCTTGGAGCGCAACGACTTGATTGACGAGATCAACCGCAAAAGGATGGATCTTGACGTCAGAGACCCAATGGCGGTTAATCAAGTCAGTGAGGAAATCCAGCGACTTATCATTACCGCCCCCGTGCCGGAGGAACTGCAAAAAACCATCCTCCAAGCGTACGACGAGATGGCCGCGCGTGCTCGCGGAATTGATGCATTAACAAACGGTCAGCCTCGCGTGGCCCTTCGCAGCAGCGCCATCGGAGAGGACAGCGAGCTGTCGTACGCGGGGCAATATCTATCGGTTCTGAACGTGACCCGGGACAGGATCATCGACACCTACAAGTTGATCCTGGCGAGTCTCTACACTCCTCGCGCCATATCGTACCGCCTCAACAAAGGACTGCGGGACGAAGATATTGCCATGAGCGTCGCGTGCATCGAGATGGTCCCATCAGTGGCAAGCGGAGTGATTTACACGCGACATCCGTTCAACCCGATCGAGGACAACATCGTCGTTACCGCGGTGTGGGGCCTGGGGCCGTACGCTGTGGACGGCGTCATCACACCCGACATGTATGTCGTGTCCAAGGACCTCGACTTCACGCTTATTGAATCCAGAGTGTCCGCCAAACCCGTCCAACTTGTGGCTAATCCAACCGGCGGCCTGAGCGAGCTTCCCGTGGATGAAAGCAAGCAACACGTGCCGTGTTTGAGTCGCGAGCAGATTCGGACCCTGGCGGAATATGCGCTGAACCTGGAGCGTCACTACAATTACCCTCAGGACATCGAGTGGGCGCTTGATCCAAGCGAACGGCTTCTCGTCCTCCAAACCCGCCCGCTGCACCTGGAGAGCCTCCAGAAGGCTGACGAGAAGACGTTCCCTATAGTGGAAGGCTATCCGTTGGTGGTGGAACGTGGGGTAATCGCATTTCCCGGTGTCGGTTACGGACCCGCAGCGCATATTCACTCGCAAGAAGATCTCCTTGGTTTTCCCGAGGGCGCTGTCCTCGTGGCGAGGCATTCCACGCCTGAGTATGTCCTTGTAATGCAAAAGGCGCGTGCGATCGTAACCGATACCGGGAGCATCACCGGGCACATGGCGTCGCTTGCCAGAGAATTCGGCGTGCCGACGATTCTGGACGCCAAGGTCGCTTTCGCAGGTATTCCGCCGGGCGCGGACGTCACTGTGGATGCGTACTCCGGGAGAGTCTACCTAGGCAAAGTGGAAGAGCTGATGGGCCTCCAGCGAACCAGGGAATCGCTCATGAAGGACTCACCTGTGTTCCAAACGCTCCGAAAAGTGGCCGACGTCATCGTGCCGCTTCATCTGGTGAATCCGCGCTCTCCCAACTTCACGGCAGAACACTGTGAGACCATCCACGACTTGATGCGGTTAGTGCACGAGCTGTCGTACCGGGAGATGTTTCAGATCAGCGACATGGTCTCCGACAACGCTGAAGGCGGCGCGTTGAAGCTCGTAGCGCCGATCCCGCTCGACCTCCACATAATCGACTTGGGTGGCGGCCTGCAGGATGTCTCGGCTTTTTCCTCCCGTATCACAGTGGACAATATCTCGTCGATCCCCATGAAGGCGCTCCTGAAGGGTATGCTCCTCGTCGGTACGCATATGCGAGGGCCGCGGCCCATCGATCTCGGCGGATTTCTTTCCGTCATGCGGGAGCAGATGTTCCAGCCAAATAGCGTCGCGGAAAGATTTGGTGACCGCAGCTACGCAATCATAGCGGACAAGTATCTCAATTTCAGCTCTCGTATAGGGTACCATTACAGCGTGCTGGACAGTTATTGCGGAGATACTGTCAGCAAAAACTACATTACCTTTTCTTTCAAAGGCGGCGCTGCCGACGAGGTGCGCAGGAACCGTCGCGCCCGAGCTATTGCCCAGATTTTCCAGGCGCTGGAGTTTGTCGTCGAAGTCCGCGAAGACCGTGTAGATGCCCGGTTCTACAAGTACGAACGGGCCATCACCGAAGAAAAGCTCGACATGGTCGGAAGGATGCTCCAATTCACCCGTCAGATGGACATGCTCATGCACTGCGACGCAACCATCGACGCGCTTGCCCAGAGCTTCCTCTCAGGGGACTACGACCTCGACAGAGTGCTTGCCTGCGCTCCGGAACAGAATGCCGGCTCCTGAGTCCAGGAAGACAAATTCGATACGCAGCGATGTTCATCTCGCCAGCCGATGTGATACTTGGGCACGGGAACCGAAACCGGGATGCGCAATGCCATTATATTTCCATCGCCACAAAAACGAAGGGGCCTTCGGATTTTGAGTTGAACGAACGGCTTGCACTGAGGGTCGGATTGTCGTACGATTTTATTGCCATAAGAGTGAGGATTCTTTGGAGATGAACAGAAATCTCATCCGATCAGGTCCGAACGTCATGATGGGTAAACCCGTCATAGCTGGTACTCGCATCACGGTTGAGTCGATCCTGGACAAGCTTGCTGCCGGAATAATTCTGGTGCGCCTGGAAGGATTGCCGCCCCGCACGAAGTCTGCCGTAGTGGTAAACGCGATACGAGAGCACGGCTCACAGATGTTTGGCTCTTTCACCGTCATAACCTCTGGGGCGATCCGTATTCGTCCTAGACAGAGGCCGTAATAACGGCGAAGACGCCGAATCGGGGATGAATTTTCAGCTTTGTTCTCTGCCCCTCTTTTGTTGGGCTTTGAAGCCGCCGCCGGGGACATAACGTCGTTTTTGAAAGAGGATGCCTTCTCGGCCTTCCTGATCATTCTTCGCTAAGCAGATCGGCTAGTTTCTCCTGTGTTGCTTCAGACGGAATTGGATATTTCCCCTTGATCGGTTAGCGTATGACCGTGAAGGAAGACTTGGCCGTGGCAGGAAAGAGGAGGAGGTTTTCAGCGGAGGACAAGGTACGGATTCTCAGGCGGCATTTGGTTGACAAGGTGCCGGTTTCTGACCTGTGCGACGAGCAGGGTCTTCACCCGACGCTGTTTTACAAGTGGCAGAAGGAGTTCTTCGAGAATGGGGCTTCAGCCTTTGGGAGCGGCACCGACATGAAACTGCAAAGACCGACGTTGTGCAGGCCGTGCGCGAAATCAGGAATTCGCGATGATAGTCATCGACGCGTCCGTTGCACTGAAGTGGATTTTTGCCGATGAAGAAGGCGCTGCTGATGCCCTTTCCATCCGGGATGCACATATCTCGGGCGAAAGCGAGGTCGCCGTACCGTCGCTCTTTTTTTACGAAGTCGCTAATGTTTTAGCGACAAAGGTGAAACTCTCCGTTGCCGAAGCGCAGGCCGCTTTCAGGCTTTTCCGTGATTTCGAGTTCCAGGTCTACGACCTGGGAATGGATGATTTCCTGGAGGCGGTGCGCATTTCCCACAAGCACCTGATCACCGTCTACGATGCCTGTTACCTTGTGCTGGCGTTGCGCCTCGACTGCCGCATGGCGACCGCAGACCTCAAGTTAGGGGAAAGGGTGTCAGAGTATGGAGTGGTGGAGTTGATAGGTGAACACCCCTGATTTGATGTCATGCTTCATTTAGCAGTTTCGTACTTCACCTGCCGGCACGCCGCCACCACGGTGATAACACCATAATTCCGGACAAGCTTGGACACGTTTGCTATGACAACTCCGGCCGCGAGATCGATAGCGTCCAGGATGATCTCGGTCGGCGGCACGGTCCTCAAAACTTCGGCGAGCCACTCGACCGCATTGCCCTTGATCTGACGATTCCGCAAGAGTGCAACCGACCGGTTTTCATAGCTACTGCATCTCGTTTTGTTCCTCGCTCCGGACAAAGCATACCTGACCAGCCCAAACGGATATGAAGAGTACAACTGTGCGTTGTGGTACATGGCAAGCGGTTGCATACCATACCTGCGCAAGTAAGTCCGAACCACGGCCGGTGTAAATAGGTGCAAATGCCGAGGAATGTCCTCCGTGCACGAGCGTTTCATGCCCGGCGCAGCGACATTCGGCACAACGAAAACGAACCGCCCGTCCTTTTTCAGCAGCAACGAAACCTTCTCGAAAAAGAGCGACGGCTGCCGCACATGCTCCAAGAGGGCCCACGCGGTCACAGCGTCATAAGCATCCTCCTGAAAGTCCATCGTGAGGAAGTCGCCGACGCGGATCGTCGCGCCTTCTGACGCATTCCAACGCAAGAGGTCGACGCCCTCCGCGTTCCATCCGTATTGCTGAGCGTACGTGACGAACTCACCCCCACCGCATCCGATGTCTAGCAGCCTTCCACCGGTCTTTCGGGGCAGAAAGCGCATCATGCGCTCGTAAAGCCAAGGCGTGTGCGGTTTATCCTTGAGGTAATCCGCGGGATACAGGGAGGGAATCGACGCAGCGACGGGCATGGGATTCACGAACGCCATGCCGCACGAAGAGCATTCCACCAGGTTGTATTCCTCCCGCGTGACCGGGTCGAGCCGCGAGTAGAGCAGCGTATGATCGTCGGAGCCGCACAGATCGCACGTACGATACTCGGTAACGATCGGCTGCGTTTTCATTGGCGCCTCCCCCGCGCGAGAGACAACGCGAGCCGGCGGCATTTCAATTACTGACCCATATTGTATCGCTTTCAATCGAGGAATACCTCTCCCTTATGGACGGCAACCCTGACTTCGCCCAAGAGAATTGTCTCCCGCGAACTGATCGGAGAGCTTTCTGCAGGGGAGAATCGTTATTGCGGAAGAAGGTCCTTCCGTTTATGGGCTGTTTGTCGGCCCAATATCGCTCCTCGGCCTTCATGTCAAGCGATTTATCCGCCCGATCAAATCCCTTCACTTACGTACGGGATACTTTGCGCAAGAAAAAAGGGGGGGGGGAACTACCGCAGAGATCGCGAAATCGCTGAGCGCAGGCGCCCACGGCCTGTGGACCTATCTCGTCTCTCCACTCTCTCCGTGCTCGGCGTTTAAGCAAAAACTTTCTTCCATCCCGCGTAACTGAATGGATTCGCCTGATCAAGCTCCCCGCGCTATTTCCCCTCACTGCGAGCATCTCGTCCCGTCAAACGAGCCCGAGCAAGCTTTCGATCAAAAGCCGCCTCAATTTTCTCCAGGAGATCTTCCACCTTGTACGGCTTGAGCATGTAGTCGTATGCGCCGAGTTTCATTAATTCCTTGGCGGTGTCAACCGACGCGTACCCGGTCATGATGATCGCTTCTATATCTGAATCGGCCTTGCGGATCTCGGAAAGGAGTTGCACGCCCCCCATCTCAGGCATGCGCACGTCCAGAATCACCAGGTCATAAGGGTTTTCCTCAAGCTCCTTGAGCGCTTCAGGCCCGCTACCGGCTGTGGCGGCGGTAATTCCGTGCAGCGTAAGAAGCTTGCACATCGTATTTCTGAAACGCTCTTCATCGTCTACAATGAGCACCCTCGGCCGGGAAGTCATCTCGTTACCCCCTTGCAAGCGTGGCGTTAACCCGCCGGCTGTTCACCGGCACCCTGATGGTGAAGGTGGTGCTCTCACCCGGCTCGCTGCTCACGTCAATACTCCCGCCCAATCTTTCTATTATTCCGCGCGAGATGGCAAGCCCCAGGCCGGTGCCCTTGCCTTCCGGTTTTGTGCTGAAAAACGGGGTGAATATCCGTGCCAGGTGTTCTCTAGGGATGCCGCAGCCGTTGTCCTGGACCTTGATCTCCACAAATTCGCCGCCTAGAGACCGAGTGGACACCGTGATGACACCTTCCTGGTCTATGGCCTGCGTTGCATTGAGCAGGAGATTGAGAAGTACCTGCCGCAAGAGCGGCGGATCGCTCGCCACCACAGGCAGACCCGATTCCAGCCGTCGAACGATGGTGATCTTCTTCGCGGCCGCCTGTCGTTCAGCAACGATAACCATGCTTCGGATCAGCTCATTGACGTCCACGAACTGGAGTACCGGCTCCACCTGACGAGCCAGACTCAGAAGCTTGTGAACGGTTTCCTTGCAGCGATCCACTTGACGGGAGATCTCGCGGAGGGAATCCCTGAGGTCCTCGGCTTCCTTGATTCCCCGCATGGACGGGGATTCCGTGAGATGACCGATCCACTGAATCTCCTGAGCAATGATACCAAGCGGGTTGTTGATTTCGTGCGCAATTCCTGCTGACAGAGTGTCCACCGACGAGAAGATCTGCGACCGACAGGCTCGATCATCTGTTATCAGGCGCTCTTCGGCTATTCCAGACATGATTCGCTGCTCCGCGATGCGGCCCATGCTCGCAAGGATGCGCCGCGTATGGAATAGCGAAATCGCTCCCAACGCTACGGCGCCCCCACTGAGGAGATACCGTCCTGCGAAGAGCAGCGGGATCGCGCACGCGAAAATAAGGGCCGTCATTAGGTAGGGCTCAACACCCGACAAGTTAACTTTTTTCAAGAATGATGACATGGGCGAACGTGTCCTACCCGTACACGCAAGGACTCATGCGAATGCCGAAAAGGCCGTTACTCGGCGCCAAGGGTCTTAAATCGCTCTTCTTCGATCAGTTTCCTCTCGTAGGCCAGTTCCATTTGGTGGAGCAAGTCCTTGAGGGGCGCCGGTTTCATGACATAGTTATAAGCACCCAATTGAAGCCCTTGGATGCCCGATTCAACCGATCCGTGCCCCGTGAGCATAATCACTTCCATACGTGGTTTCTTCTTCTTCATGTGACGAAGCGTTTCAATACCGTCCATCCCGGGCATCCGGTAGTCCAGCACGCATACGTCGAATTCCTGCTCATCGAGGAGATCGAGCGCCTCTTGTCCACTGAGGGCGCCCTCGGCCTCGAGACCGCGGTCCCTCAGGCGCTTGACAATGGTTTCAACGAACTCCCCTTCGTCGTCCACAATGAGGACCCTGAACTTCTCCATGCTTTCGCCTCCCCAAGCCCCGACCAAGTGCTCGATTTCATAATCTCGGCCAGCATCCTATCTGTTTAAGATTGCTTCGTCGCTCCGCTCCTGCAATGACATGCCCGGAACCGTTATTGCGAGCGAAGCCAAGCAATCTCCTTCAACCGGAATATACAACCATGTTTGCGCCACTGCGCATTTAACTGAACCATCCGTGTCTGCGCCGGGCGGCTCACGTAGCCGGGAGCGAGATTCTGAACGTGGTTCCGACACCTTGTTCACTCGACACCGTTATCCGCCCTCCGAGCCTTTCTATTGTACTGTGGCTGATGGACAACCCGAGCCCCGTACCTTCGCCCGGCGATTTCGTGGTGAAAAAGGGGTCGAAGATCTTGGCGAGGTGTTCCTTGGGAATACCGGGACCAGTGTCCGATATTTCGATGACGACCTCGCGGGGCGACGTGGTCGAAACGCTTGTCTTAATCGTGATCTTGCCGTCTTTTCCAACCGCGTCGAGCGCGTTGTCGATAATGTTAAGGAACACCTGCTGGATTTGGGTCGGATCGGTAGTAATCTTGGGCAGTTGTTCGTCATATTCCCTGACAATGGCAATCTCGCGGAAGTGTGCCTCATTCTCAAGGAACGTAATGGTTTCGGCAAGGAGCTGGTTGATGTCTACCATTTCGTGGGCAGGTTCCATGCGGCGCCCGAACCGAAGTAGACGGTGGGTGATCGATCGGCATCGCTCGAGCTGCCGCTCGATCTTGACGACGCAATCCTGAAACTCCTGGAAGTTTTCACTCTTAGATACCTCCTCTTCTTCGAGAAGGTCTTTCATCCACCCCGCTTTCTCAGCAATGATTTGCAGAGGATTGTTGATTTCATGTGCAACCCCCGCTGCAAGCTTTCCCAATGCAGCCATCTTTTGAGACTGTATCAGGAGGTCGTCGCTCGCGGATTTCTCGGCTTCAACGCGGATAAGCTCATTGGTCATGGCGCGAGCGGTAAATATTGTCCCGACTACCACGAGCAGCGTTCCTGCCATGATTATGAGGGCTTCAACAAATCGAGCACGGAACAGAGGGGCCATTTCGGCCGTGGGGTCCTCCTTCACGACGAGCACCCATCTGGGGTGATTGAGCCCGCTCGCTCCATACAGGCATGTTTCTCCATTGTAAGTGATGGTCTCGACATGCGTGCCGGACACGGCGGCAAAATCGGGAGCTTCGGGGGGCGCAAGCAGCGTCCCGGCAAAACGAGGCTGTGTCTGGAGGATGTTACGCCGATTTACGATGAAGGCATCGCCTTTCTTACCCAGCTGTCCGGCACGGACAATGTTGTCGATGATGTCGGAGTTGATGGTGGCTCGGAGAATCCACGTCCGATTTCCTTCGAGCTTGGACACCGCGATAACAAAATGGGGAACCTTACGAAAACCGAGGAACACATCACTAATGTACACTCCTGACGAGAGCGTCCCGGTAAACCAGTCCTCGCCCGAGTAATTTACTACTTTGAGCTTGTCGTAGTGTGGGCCCACGTACGCCAAGTGCGTCCCATCCTGATCGATGACTCCCAGGTCGATGAATGACTTCGACCGCGCCTGCAAGACATTGAAGAGGCGCGCCAAATAATCTTCATCGACGAGCCTTTCCATCGAATGCGTCTGCACCACAGTGATAAGCTGAGAGACCCGTTCGTCAAAGAAAAGCTCCAATGCGCTCCGCCGGTTTTGGACAAGAGTGCGGAGCGATTCCTCGATCTTCTGGGTGTACGCTGCGTGGAACTGGTAATAGATGGTGATGCCAAGGGAGAACAGGGGGATGAGAGAAAAACAGAGGGTCGCAGCCACGATCTTCGTTCGTAGCGCAGCGTAGTGTTTGGAATCCATGAAGTTCCTCCACACCCACCACATCTGATCCATGCCAGCCAGGTGCGACCCTCGGCACCAAGGCAAGCAATTTACGTGCCACCAGTCACACGGCGCTCGGCTTAGGAATGCGGCTCCTACACCGGGCAGCATACTCATTGACACATTGGACGCACCAATGCAACAGGAGAATCGAAGTAACCCTTCAGTTACTCGTGGGGGACCAGGGTCAGAGTTGTCCGATTTTTTCCTCGCGAAAGGTACTTGATTGCGCTATAGCTCTTGTCGC
>JAIWNO010000302.1 GCA_020216785.1 Desulfomonile sp. | reverse complement strand
TATGGAAGGATCAAGCCACGAGTGAGTCAATCAAATCAGCGCTGCCCCCAATGCGGACCTGCTCCGGTGCTTCTCCCCCACAGGCTTCACCTTTGCCTTTTGCGGCCGCCACCGACGAGCGGCATAGGGCAAACAGAACACCCGGTCGGAGATGCCCGGCAAACGGACAACCATTCTGAAACGGCTGTGGCAGGTTCCGCTTGCGCATCGGCGTTCCTCCCCTTGCTTTTTTTCTCAAAGCCCCTATGGCAGGAGCGCCGATGATTTTCAAGGAAATCCGCTGCAATATCAAACTATTGATCCAAAAAGGGCAAAACTATAGGCTATAAAGTCCCGCGAATAGCGGCATCTGGGCCCCGGACGCTCCTGACGATTTCTGGAGCCGGTCAGGGACTTCCGGCAATTCCTCCGCGCGGAAGCACGGGCCCGCTGTCACTTCGTCCAAAAGTTTGGCCTGCTCCGGGTACCCCGCGACGGTGGCTTCCAGCACCCAGAGCAATTGGAGCAGTTCGGTCGTGAATTGGCCCGTCCAGCATTCCGGGCGTATGTCATCCAGCGGCGACGACTTTCTGCCTGCGCCTCTCTTCATACGATATTTGAGCCACGACTGCACGACTTTGAACCCCGAGACCTCGAACGAGAACACCTCGGGCGCAACTGGGGAAAACGCGCCGTCGCCTACGTGAATCGTTCGCGTCGCTTCGTTGTATTGAAAGGATTCGGGATAGCCGTCAGGATCCCCCGGCACGGCCTTGACGCACTTGGCGTCCCCGCGGGGAATTTGTCCAGGCTTCTTGCCCTTGGGGACGAAACGCTCGCCGAATGTGTGCAGCCAGAGCAGTCTTGCACCGATGTCACGAAGCTTGCAGAATAGGCGGCCGTTTCTCGTGATCGGCACCCGCAGCTCGCGCGTCTCAAGCTCGGTCGAAAAGCGGGAAGTGAATGCCGGCTGTGCAAGGACACCATAGAGATATGCAAAGAAATCTTCGGCCGTGACTCGACGGTTTAACGCACGGCCTAGTTTCTTGGTTAACCCCGGAAGGATGTTGGCCGCCGTCGCGTGTGCATTGCAATAGAAGGGAAGAATTTCCTTGGCGCCATACGAACCTCGGAAATGATGCCCGTCAGGAATGTAAGCGGCTGCGGTCAACGAAGGGCCCGTACCGAGAGGGTGGTTGAGAAGCGTCGTGAAATACACCTGGCGATCGCCATGTGCGTGCCAGAGTTCAGGTCCGGGCCTGTCAAGCAAACGGGCATCGGCAAAGATGAACTGTCGATCGAACGATCTGAAACAGAAGCGAACGATGTCAGGTGAACAGCTCCCTTCGGCAAGAACGCTGATCGGCCTTAATCTTGCTTCGGAAGGGGGCAACTGCACTGCGGCCTGGTGGGATTTCCGCCCGGTCGGCGAGTCCTTGAAGAGCTTCTTCCTTGCATCGCTTTCGGCGCTGAGCATCTTATTCCAACGCTTCCTGAGCGTCTCCTCTTCCGGCGAAATGACCCACGTGCGCCCTGCCTTTACCCCGGATCTTTGCCACGGCATGAGTTCGGTCAGGAGCGGCCATTCAAAAAAGTTGCCTCGGCCCGCCGGGCGAAAAGGCGCCTGCCAACCGGCAGGGCAGTCTTGCCACTTTACCGAACCGATATCCGTGATAGCGTCAAGCGCGGCCAGCTTCGCGCTGCGCGTCCCGTCGATTCGCACATAATGGACCCTTGCCGGTTTATTCCGGTTTACCTTTTTCGATCGTGAGACAACAGCGATCGCGACAGGTGTCTGGATAGCGAACACATTGTCGCTCCTGCGCGTGCCGCGTCCCTCGCCGCCGATATCGAGAATCCAGATTTCATCGCACAGGCGACGCATGTGCTCGCGGACCCCGCAGAAAGCATCGCCATCGAGGTAGCTCGAAGCAGTGATAAAACTGACGATGCCCGCTCCCCAATCGTTAGTCTTCTCAAAAACCTTCCACAAAGCCCATCGCCAGAAATATACATAGAGGTTGTATAGGTTCTTTATATGGATGCCGTGGCCTGATTCCCTGGCGGGATTGAGAAAATCGTGCAAGATCGCATTGTCGCCTCTTCCGTCATCACCCCATCGGACCCAACCGCCGGTCCGCGCCTTGTTGTGCTCGTCCGCAGCCTCGTGACGGTCATATGGGGGATTGCCCAGACACACGATGACGGGGACTTCACTCTTGACTTTGAGCGCCTTGGAGTGCTGCTCGGCAATGGGTTTGAGAAAGAGCGGCAATTGCGGTGGTACCACGTACGGGCTCTCGAGCGTATCCGTAAGATAAATATGCGTACCGCCCTCAGGGAGCGCAGCACCTCGATCGCGCAAGGCACGGGTCACGCGAAGCTCGGTGACGGCATAAGGACCGACCATCAATTCGAACCCGTAAAGATTGTCGGCTAACGCTGTGGCTTGGCCCGGTACAGCCCCTGTACCTTGCTCTGCCTCAACCCTGTCCAGAGCATGTTCGATGACGCCAAGCAGATAGGTGCCGGTGCCCGCCGCGGGGTCGAGGGTCACTACACCCGGGTCGGCGAAGCCAAGAGGCTTGTCCAGACGATTGATGAGCAGGTCGTCGATAAGACGCACCTGGGCCCGGACAACTTCGATCGGCGTGTAGTAAGCTCCTGCATCCTGGCGCAGCTTAGGGTCGTACGCGGCGAGGAAATCCTCATAGAAATAAAGCCAGGGGTCCTCAGGACCGATAAGTGTATCCGGAGGAAGAGCTCCGATCACCCGCAGCAGCAAGTCGATCGAGGCTGATATCTCGGCCAGCGCGCCGGGGTCCGTGAGGACTTGCAGCGCACGAGAAAGCAGAGTGTGTTGGGCTGCGAGCGCTTCCTGGGCGCTGCTCAATGTGAGCGGGTGGGCTCCTTCACTTCGACCGAGGAGAAGGGCGAAAGTCACCGTCTGGGCATAGGCATCTGCAAACTGTCCGTCGGAGGCATCGGGGAAAAGCAATTGCCGCCAGTCTCTCGCCAATTGCATGAGAGGCGAGGCAGGGTCTTTGAGCGCATCGGTCACATCATTGCGCAGCATTCGGCAGAGGGGGGCGAGCAGAGCGGCGAAGCCTTTCAGATCGACTTTCCCCTTGCGATCAAAGGGGATGACCGGTTCCCAGGAGAAGAATTCTCGCAACAAGCGTTCGATGGCGTCTGCGTCTGCCGTTGAGACAGCGCTTTTACCCCTGGACGCTACGTTACCGGAAAGACGCAAAATATTATCTACCAGCTCGCCGTTGCGATAAAGCGCCCATTGATTGCCGTCCGTATAAAGAACGTTCGGTATCGTGGAAAAACGCTTCCACTGATTTCGGTTGTGGCCCGTGAAGCGTTTTATGTTCGCGCCGACGCCGGGAGCTTTCAGCTCCACGTACCCCACAAGCAGTTTGTTGAGATGCACCGCGTAATCGGGACGTCCCATGCGGCCGGGTAGCCGAGTTTCGCCTGTACACACGACGTCCCAACCGAAAGCTCGCGCCGCGTCGGCCATGAAGACCTCGAAAGGAGCGCGCAACTGGTCTTCCGGCTCGCCTAGGGTGAGCTGCGTCATCTTGACCGTGACGGACGCGGCAAAACGCTGGAGTGCCTCGTAGATTGTCGGTTTCTTCGGCATGGTTCTCTATCCCGGCGCGGATTGTGGGCGCGTGAGGGTACGTATTCGGCAGACGATGATTATACAGACGACACAATTCGGCAACGGATTTTTTGGTTCCTCCCACGAGCCCAATTGCAGACGACCGGATATCCCGCGGCCCCGCGAGATTTCGCCGAGAGGCAGTGTCAACGGGAGATAGACGTCGACGACCACGAGCCGTACTTCAGAATTGCGGTGTGAGAAATCAAGCACGCGCTGAATGGATTATGGCCTTGGCTCCGCGGTGGGATTTAGTGGTCACAGCCCAAGCGGCCGCCCAGCTCTCCGGATTTCGTAGGGACCGGCGCCAAATCAAAATAGCCCCTTCGGCCGATCGGTCGTGTCGCCTTTCTTTACCGGGGACTCCAGGATTCGGTCCACAGGAGAGGGCGGTTCCGGCTCTTCCTGGGTTGCGACCGCCTGCTCCAGCTCCTTCACTCGCGCGCTCATGTCGGCAAGTTGCGTACGGAGGTCCTGAGCTTCCTGGGTGCGGCGCTCCACTTCAAGCCGCAGTTTGGTGGCCTGTTCGTGGTAGTGGACCTTGTCTTCCTGTGATTGCTCCAGCAGAGTTTGCAGTCTCTGTTGGTACTCGGCGTACTGCTCCACGGACGCCTTGAGATTGGCGATCTGCTCACGCGCCTGCTCGGTGGTGCCGTAGGATTCTTGAAGCCTTGCATTGGTTTCATCGAGGGCAGCGCGCATACTCTGAGCCTCTTTGTTGAGGCGCTCTGTCTCAAGCTGGAATTTGGCAGCTTCCGCGTGGTAGTGATCCTTTTCTTTGCGAGTCTGATCAAGAAGCGCTCGCACGCGAGCAGTTTCGTTCTGAGACTTCTCAAGCTGGCCTTTCAAGTTCGCGATCTCCCCGCTGAGTTGTTCCACTTCTGCGAAAGATTTCTCAAGCTTGGACGAGTTTTCCCGAAGCTCTGCTTGAAGACGAGCCACTTCGGATTCAGCGGTCTTCTTGAGCCTTCCCGCATCAGTAACCGCTTCCTTCAATGTTTCCAGGAGAATGGTCTTGTCTTCCAGGTCCTTCTTCAGACGTTGGATTTCAGCGGCACGCTCCTGACCTTCTTTGGTGAGCTGTGCCAGTTTGGCCTCCACTTCGGAGGCGCGTGTCTGATCGCCCCGTTGGAGCTTTTCGAGCGTGCTGCGCAACGAAGCGATCTCACGATCCTTTTGTTCAGCTGTCTGCCTGATTTGAGCAAGTTCCTGTTCTTTACGATCCAAATCTCGGCCGAGGCGGTCCAGCCGCTCACTGAGTCGGGCGGCTTTATGTTCCGCGAGCGCTTTTGCCCCCAGCAGACTCACTTTCGTCTGGTCGACAGGCTCTTTCGGGGCAGGTTCCTTCTTTTCCGCCTGAGCTTTGACCGAGGCTTCTTCCAGTTTAGCGATCTCCGCGCGGAGGGTCTCGATTTCGCGGTTAAGCCGTTGGTTCTGCACTTCCTGGCGTGACAAGGCGTCGCGTGTCGTTTCCAGCTCCGACTTGAGTTCGGTAATGGTGCGCTGGCTGTCGGTCTGCTGCGTCTTGAGCTGTTCGACTTCACCGCCTCCGCATCCGTGGAGGAACAAGAGCGCGCCTGCGAGAGCAATAATTATGCCGTAACGGGAGTTCATGTGCAGATTCTCCTTTTCCAGGGCCTCGCTGCCGACCGCGTGGCCACTCGGAAGCCAACGGATGTGAAAGCGACCAGATGCGACAGGTGCGCTGCCAATGCCATTATATGCGTGTTTATGTGTTTTGGTCAAGAAAAACCAATAAATAAACCCCAAAGGTCAAGAAAACTGTTTTTTAGGACCGCGTGTGATGGTAGAGATTCGGCAGTCCAGAAAATGAGTTACGGCGATCCGAGTCAGCCTTGACAAGGATTACGCCATTCTGTTATCAGTAATCCCGTGCGCGGTAGCGTACGGTTCTTTCCACGTCGGCAGATTTCCCCAAGACTAACTCCTATGGCGAAGCAGCCGCAACGAACAACAAGAATGCCCGTGGCATCGCGTTGGTGGTTTCACCACGGATTGATCGGGTTCCGTTGGAAGAAGCCGATCGGAAATAACGGGCGCGGGCCCGTTGGCCCTCTTGGCTCGATCGTAAGGCACCTGTGAGCGTAACCGGCGACTGCCTAAGGGGACATGGGTTGAACCCGCGGGAGTTGGAAGCGGGGATTTCTTTTCAAGTACGCACGATCTTTGGGATCGGTTCCAATTTCACGGGCCGGACTTCCAAGCGAGCTTTGTCGGCGTTGGAGAGATCACGTCCGCAAGAGGACCTCTGAGAAGGTCCGGCGATTTCCAGCACCGGTCGTTTCCAGAGGAGGCTCGTCAGTCCACATCGGTTAGGGGGTAAGAGAATGTCGTTGAACTTCGATCTTCCCAAGGATGCGGAACTCACCAGGAAGGTGGTCCGCGAATTTGCGGAAAAAGAAATCGCTCCTATCGCTCAGGAACTCGATGACAAAGAAGAGTTCTCGTACGAGCTGACTCGGAAAATGGGCGAGTTGGACTTCTTCGGTCCGTTCGTTTCCGAGGAGTACGGCGGCAGCGATGTGGGATACCTCAACTACATCATCATAGTCGAGGAGATCGCACGCATCGACGGCTCGCAGGCCGCGACCATCGCTGCGGGGAACTCTCTCGGAATCGCCCCGATTTACTACTTCGGGAGCGAAGAGCAGAAGCGCAAGTGGCTGCCGGACCTGTGCAAAGGGAAAATACTCTCGTCTTTCGGACTTACCGAGCCGGACGCGGGTTCCGACGCCGGCGCTTCCCTTACCACCGCCGTATTGGACGGGAACGAATGGGTAATCAACGGCAGCAAGATCTTTATCACCAACTCGGCCACGGACATAAGTGCAGTCTGCATCGTGCAGTGCAAAACCGGCGTGAAAGACGACGGCAAACCCGAAATCAGTTGCATCCTGGTCGAGAACGGCACGCCGGGGTTCATCGCGGAACCCATGCATGGCAAGATGTGCTGGCGCGCCTCCAATACGGGACAGCTCACGTTTCAGGACTGCCGCGTTCCCAAAGACAACTTGCTGGGGAAGCGAGGTGAGGGCTTCCACCAGATGCTGGCTACTCTTGACGGCGGGCGCCTCTCCATCGGCGCGATGGGGCTGGGCGGAGCGCAAGGGGCGTTCGAGTTGGCCCTGGAATACTCCAAGAACCGCAAGCAGTTCGGGAGACCCATCGGGTCGTTCCAGGTAAACGCGTTCAAAATAGCGGATATGGCCACCGAAATCGAAATGGCGCGGCTCCTTCTGTACAAAGCTTGCTGGCTCATGGATAACCACAGGCTCACCCCCAAATATGCCGCAATGGCGAAGCTCGTGTGCTCGGAGACGTATTACCGAGCGGCGAACCACTGCGTGCAATTGCACGGCGGTTATGGGCTCATGAAAGACTACGCGGCCGAACGCCATTACAGGAACCAAAAACTCCTCGACATCGGCGAAGGCACTTCCGAAGTGCAGCGGATCGTCATCGCGCGAAATGTTGGCGTTCCCGGGCGCTCGATGTAGCCTGCGGCCTGAATTTTTCCGCCGGCAGCGGAGCGAAAGGACCGATCATGGACGAAGAAAAAAAGGAACCGACCTACGAGGACTTGACTGATATGGTCGACCAGTACGGCCACCACAAAGGTGATGACCTGCTCACAGACCCGGCCGCGGTGGCTGCGGCAGCGGAAAAAGTGGAACGCGACCTCGCGGCGGACCACGCTGCCAGACTAAAGGCCACGCGGGAAGAGCGCGGATTTACGCTTGATGAACTGGCCGATCGCACGGGCATTGATCGGGAAACGCTGGCCCAGGTGGAAGCAGGAGAGACGTTCCTGCCGCTCGGACATCTGATCAAGCTGTCCAAGGTGCTGTCCATGCGCATGGCGGACGTAATCTCCGAAGGCCGGGAAGAGTTCACAATCGTCCGCGCGGATCAGCGGAAATCCGTGGCGCGGTTCGGCCAGGCAAAGGAAACCAGGCACGGATATGAGTACGAGTCGCTGGCGCCGAACAAGAAAGACCGCAAGATGGAGCCTTTTATCGTAACGCTCTATCCGTCCGCGGCTGACGAGCTTTCTGTTCACGACGGTCAGGAGTTCATTTACGTCCTGGAAGGTGAAATGGAGGTGGTGGTCGGTGAAACCCGAGATGTCATAAGACCGGGCGACGCCATATACTACGATTCCACAACAAAGCACCTCGTAAAGGCCTACGGGGACAAGCCGGCCAAGATACTCGCCGTGCTGATAAGCTGAATTTTGCTCAGACGCGCGCCGGCTGGACGGGCACGAGCATCCCGTCAGCCGCCGCGTTGTCATGGACTTTCTTGATGTAGAGGTTTGTGCCCATGACTCTTCTTGAGCCGGCCGACGTTCCGCTTGCCGGCATCTCCGCCCCAATCGTTGCCGCCGCAGTTCTCCTCGCTGCCATCGCCATTTTCAGTTACGTGATGCTCCGACGGATCCAACTCCTTCGGGCCGTACTGCCCGACCCGCGGTTCTCGGAAATCGGACGACGGATTTGGCTTGCGATCGTATACGGGTTCGGCCAGGCAAGGCAGCCCCGCTACCTCGGCGCGGGAATCATGCACATCCTGCTCTTTGCCGGATTCGTGATCCTGTCGCTGCGCTCCCTGACGTTAATCGGACGAGGTTTTTCATCGGGTTTTCACCTCCCGCTGATGACGGGATCAGTCGGTTTTGCGTACGAGGTGCTCAAAGACTACGTGGTACTCATGGTACTGGTGGTCTGCATCGTAGCGATGGTGCGGCGTGCGGTTTTCAAACCCGCGCGATACCAGCACACCGGCACCAGTAAAGGACATGGTGCAGAGGCCTATGTCATTCTCGGAATGGTCTCCGCTCTGATGATCACGGATATGATTTACGACGGCAGCGCATTGGCAGTCGGAGGGCACACGTCCGGCGCCGCGCTCTTTCCGGCCGCGAGCCTCGGGGCGGCCTTTATGGGCGCCGCGAGCCAATCCACGCTTAGTGTCCTGCATGTCGCGGGATATTGGGCTCACATTCTTGTCTTTTTTACCCTGCTCAACTATCTGCCGATTTCCAAGCACTTCCACGTGATCACGGCGATTCCGAACGTCTTCTTCGCCAAGCTCAATAAAGGCGGCATCAAGCCTGTTCGGTGGGGGGTAGACGACTGGATGGAGCTGGAGGAGTGCGGCGTAGGCCGCTTCGAGCAGTTCACCTGGAAGCACGTCCTCGACTTCTATTCCTGCGCTGACTGCGGCAGATGCTCGGACAACTGCCCTGCTGCTACGGTCGGTCGTGCCCTGTCTCCGCGAATGATCAGTATCAAGGCCAGGGATTACGTGTACGAGCATTATCCTGTTTTCAGCGCAAATAAGGACCCCGATGACAAGCCTTTCACCGGCAATATAGTGACCGAGCAGGAGATCTGGGCATGTACGACCTGCGGCGCGTGTGAGCAGGAGTGTCCGATCTTTATCGAATATATCGACAAGATCGTGGATATGCGTCGGTATCTCGTGGAACAAGGCGAAATGCCGGTATCGCTTCAGAAACCCCTGCAGCAAATCAAAAAGAAGGGGAACGCGTACGGGGCGACCAAGACCAAACGCGCGGAATGGACCAAGGCCCTGGAAGGGATTCAGGTGAAGGAGCTTCAGCCAGGCGACGCGACGGACACGCTCTTCTTCGTTGACAGCTGCGGCTCATTTGACCCCAGGATCCAGGAGATCTCCAAGTCGTTTGCCCGCATCCTGCATCGAAGTGGTGTCGAATTCGGCATCCTTGGCAAGGACGAGACCGACTCCGGCAATGAAATCCGCAGGCTGGGCGAGGAAGGCCTTTTCGAGCAGGTTTCCTCCAAGAATATCGAGGCGTTCCAGGCCAGAGAATTCCGCGAAATCGTCGCGTTCGATCCCCACGCATTCAATGTGATCCGCAATGACTATCCAGTGAAATTCCCGGTCACGCACGCGAGCCAGATGCTGGCCCGGTTCCTCGAACAGGGTAGGATTACACTCAAAGGCAACTATCTTGCCGGGCGACTCGTCACATACCATGACCCTTGCTACCTCGGTCGCCATAACGGAGTGTACAATGAGCCGCGAGCTGTGCTCGGCCGCATTCCCGGAATGCACTTGCGAGAGATGCATCGCTCGTTCACCCGGAGTTTCTGTTGTAGCGGCGGAGGACCGCTGCTCTGGTACGAGAATGAGGAAGAAAAGGAGCGCATGGGCGAGCGACGGGTCAAGATGGCCGCAGAAATCGGCGCACAAGTGATCGTGACCGCATGTCCGTTCTGTCTCATCAATCTTGAGGACGCGGTAAAGACAACAGGCAACGAGGGCAAGATCGAAGTGATCGACTTGGTTGAGCTGGTCGACCGATATTTGGCTTGAATTCGGCAGGTCCAACCTGAACAAGGGGAGGCAACATGGATATCATCGTGTGCGTAAAGAGGGTCCCTGACACCTCCGAGGCCGACCTCGCCATAGACAAGGGCGGCAAGGACATTCAAAAGGGTGGCCTGGACTACGACATTAACGACTGGGACCGGTTCGCGATCGAAGAAGCCGTCCTCATCAAGGAGAAGACGGGCGGAAAGGTCACGGTGGTGACCGTGGGCGACGAGGACGCGGAAGAGATGCTCCGGGAAGGTCTCGCACGAGGGGCTGACGAAGCGTTCCTGCTCTGGGACGAATCCTTCGAAGGGTCCGACGGATATGCCACGGCCCATATCCTCGCAGCCTTTCTGAAGCAGCGATCATATGACCTTGTCCTCACCGGTACCCTGGCCGACGACGACTGCGGGGGCCAATTCGGCGGGATGCTGGCAGCTATGCTCGGTGTTCCAGTGGCAACGCTCGTCCACAAGATCGAAGTGAAAAACGGCAGCATTACCGTGAGACGCGAACTGGAGGCGGGCCTGTCGGAAAGGCTCGACATAGATCTGCCCGCAGTGGTCTCGGTTGCCACGGGAATTAACGAGCCGCGCTTCGTGTCTATCCGTGCAGTGCGGAAGGTGGCTTCGATAGAGATCCCGACTGTGGACCGCGGAGAACTTGGCCTTGATGAAGCCGACGTTGGCTCGGCCGGCGCGAAGGTCGAAATCGAAAAGGTCTTTCTACCGCCGGAAGGAGAGGGAGCGGAGATAATCGCCGGCAGTCCGGCCGACGCTGCCGCCCGACTTGCGGAGATCCTCAAGGAGAAAGGGGGCATCGCCTGATGAAAACTATATACGTTCTGGCGGAACATCGGCAGCAGCATCTTCGGGATACCACATGGGACGCGCTGGCCGCGGGCCGCGATCTGGCCCAGAAGACCGGAGCGGAACTTGCGTGTCTTCTGCTTGGCAGCGGTGTAGACGCGATGGCAGACCAACTTGCCAAGGAATGCCCCAAAGTCGTCGTGGTTGACGATCCGCGACTGGCGAACTTCAATTCCGAGCCTTTCGTGAAAACACTGACGGGTTTACTCGCGGGCCAGGATTCATACGTCCTGGTGATCGGCAACTCAAACTCGATCATTGATTTGGCTCCGGGCCTTTCGGTGGCCCTGGATGCTGCGCTCGCCACCGACTGCATCGGCTTCGAGGTGGACGGCGGCAAAGTAAAAGCCCTTCGACAGATCTACAGCTACAAGGTCAATGCTCTCGTGTCATTCAAAGGTGCCTCAAGGATCGTGGCGACGCTTCGTTCGGGTTTCTTCTCCTTCGCACCTTCGGGAGCGGCTCCCGGGGCGATCGAGAAAGTCGCGTCGCCGCTCGGCGATGAGCCGCTTCGCAAACGGTTCCTCTCCTACGTGGAAGCCGAGAAGGGCGACGTGGATATCGCGTCTGCGGACATTATCGTCGCAATCGGTCGCGGCATCGGCGATGAGGAAGACCTGAGCATGTTCGAGTCCTTGGCTGACGCGATGGGCGGAGTGGTCGCGTGCTCACGGCCGATCGTGGACAAAGGTCTTCTACCCAAGTATCGGCAAGTGGGAACATCGGGCGTCGAAGTGAAGCCCAAGGTCTACCTGGCGCTTGGTATCAGCGGGGCGTTCCAGCATCTGGGCGGGATCAAGGGCAATCCGCTCATCGTCGCGGTGAATAAAGACCCGCGTGCGCCGATCTTCCGGGCCGCGCAATACGGCATAGTGGCCAACCTCGCGGATGTGGTGCCCGCTCTCGAAGAGAAGATTAAAGAGTTGAAAGGGTAGAGCGCTGGTCCAAGCGACCGTTTCCCGGAGACGCGCGACCAGCGTGTTCTCCAGGGAACGCCGTGTCGTGTCGCGAGCCATATCCAGAGGAACAGCTTGAGCAATCTTGCTGTGGGCTTTTGTTTTGCCTCAGACGGAATTGGACATTTCCCCTTGATCGGTTAGCATATGACCGTGAAGGAAGATGTGGCCGTGGCAGGAAGAAGGAGGAAGTTTTCAGCCGAGGATAAGGTCCGTACTATAGTTTTGCCCTTTTTGGATCAATAGTCTGATATTGCAGCGGATTTCCTTGAAAATCATCGGCGCTCCCGCCATAGACGCTTTGAGAAAAAAAGCAAGGGGAGGAACGTCGATACGCAAGCGGAACCTGTACAGCCGTTTCAGGTTGACAAGGTGCGTTTTGCGGACTGCTTCACTGCCCCGAGTTTGCGGCACTTCGGGGTGTTGATGAGCGGCTGGGTCC
>JAIWNO010000301.1 GCA_020216785.1 Desulfomonile sp. | reverse complement strand
ATAATCCACCTACATAATCTGTAAAAAAGGCATATCGCCGCAGAGAAGGGAGCTGAAAATCCTCAGACGTCCACGTACTCCGGAGACGTTCGTACTGATTGACGCAGCCCTCCCTCTGAGGTCTCCCTGAGCCCAGGGGGACGTTCACGAGGACATAGTCGGCCTTCTCGACGGCCATCGTGAGCAGTTTAAGACCAATTTCTTTGGGGAAATGCTCAATCACGTCCCCGAAGATTACCAAGTCCCAATCACGTGCCAAGAGCCTTGGAAGGACTTCTACCGCGTCCCCGAGATGGATCTTGTCATAGAAATTGTCATGATGGTGGTCAATATTGTCCGCGAACGCCTCGATGCCTTCAATCCGAATTACCCAATCGCGGCGATAAAGACGCCCGAACCAGGCTTCGCAGAATTCTCGGGCTACCATGCCCCAGCGGCCGAATCCTACTCCGACATCGAGGACCGATTTCGGCTCGATCTTCATCAGGACTTCGACACAAAACGGTATATTCTGCCAATTACTCGTCCCCACAACTCTCCTCCGCGAGAGGGCACACTTGGTCCTCAACAGTTATTCCCAATGACATGGCTGAGTTCTTGCCAACACCCGGGAAAGATGAAAGAAGCGTCAAAGTAAGCTTTCTCACGGGAAACCATCGCCGCCTCGACATGAGGAATCCTCGTTGACGGGACCTTGCCGCGGATAACATGGCTCTCGAACGCGAACACGATGCGCCACATTTTAAATCTCACCTTGATTCACCATGCTGCCTCGGCGATACCGGTGCCCTCCCTTCCGTCCGGCTTGCCCCGGGGGAAACCCGGCCCAAAATAATGCGAGCCCACTTTGTTGGACGAAGGACCCTGCGAGCCCATCTCTTCACGTAGTTGATTCCTTCATTGGACTGCTCGATGGCCATGCTCAGATTGACCAGGAGCCCCAGCCCAATATGGCCTTTTTGCAGGTCTTCACGCAAGAGTCGATTTCTGATGAGATTGTCGATCCTGACGTGCTCATCAACTTTGTGCAGCACTGTGTTGACATATCGGGCGTCGGAAAGTCCGGTTCGCTGGTGGTAGTAGGCCAGAGGCTTGGCAATCACGCCCAGTTCCCAGCGGGACGACACCCGCAGGTTGAACTCCCAATCTCCCAACACCGGCAGGGTTTCGTTGAAGCCGCCAAGCTCCTCCCACACGGACCTCCGAAAGACCGCAGCATTCGAAGTAAAAACATTTCCTACGCAAAGCCGAAACAGATTGACAGCCTTTAGCCATGGGTTGAACTCCTGCCGGTTGATAATTCTGATGTGCTCGTTTCGAATTTCTTCCTCAATAAGCATGCTTTGCGTGACGACCCCGGCGAAGTCACCCCCGTTGGAAAGAGTATTGAGAAACGTTATGCACTCTTGCAAAAAAGTAGGGGCCCAACTGTCGTCATCATCGAGCACAGCAATATAATCAGAATTACTGGCGGCAATCCCCACATTCGATGCGGCCTCCATTCCGATACAATGCTCGTTGTGAATAATCGTGAGCCGCTCTCCATATTGCGCGGAAAAACGCGACAAGACCTGTTCCACGCTCTCGCGTTCGCCCCCGTCATTCACTATTACATGTTGCCAATCAACGTACGTTTGACCTATGACGCTCGTGCAGCAGCGACCGAGGAGCAGCGGCCGGTCCTTTGTGCGAGTTATCACCGCCACTGTTCTTCTTGGCGAAGTTTGAGAGGACACTATGATCTCCACGTAGTTCTTCCACCTTCACGGAACGCACCATCTGAATTGCGATTTTACACTCACGCGCAGCCCGTTTCCATCCGCACGCGCATCTCATTGAGTCAATGGTTCGTGCAGCAAGCATATAAGGTGCCTTGCGTCTGTGTCAAGCGCGTTTCGCCCGCTCCGCCGGCATGGTTAGAACGCGCAGGGGCATTCCGTAAGGAGTGCCCCTGACTTGGACGCTGTCTCAGATGTCATTATTATACATGTAGCTCGTTTGGTATACCAGCTGGTCCCAGCGCAGATATGTTCCACCGTTATACAAGCCTCGCCCCGCCCTGGAGCAGAATTCCAAAACCCAGTCCGAGTGTCCGTCTGTATAGTTCTGGCCTTGATAGCCGTAGCCCGCAAAACCGGTTGTGTCATCGCTTGACCACACCTCAGCCTCCGTGTACGTGCCGATAGAAGTAAGCATGCTTCGGCCCGCCGCACTGCTCGCCACGAGACAGTTGTAGAACTGGAGCTGCGAGGAGGTCCACAAGGCGCGACGCAACTGCTGAAAGTATGTCTGAAAGGAAGCGACGTTGGAATTGGTGACTTGATCTGCTCCTATAATGAGGAGGTTGGCGTTTCCATGCTCCGAGAGTCCCACTGTTTGCCACCGTCGATAATAGATGTCCCTAAGCAAATTGACCGTACGCACAAAGCTCGCGACTCCCGCGCCTCCACCATAGTATCCGGTCTGATAATCGTAGTTGTAGACCACGATAGTGCCCGGGAGCGTTGCCTCCCATTCATTGGGCCATTCGTGCCGCTCAAAGACCAGCCTGTAGGAGTCGAGCGTCCCACCGGTCGAGCCGGTATTGAAAACCGCCCATTTGAGGTACGTCTGCTTGTAGTATGCGTGCCATACCGAGTAGTAGGCGTTTCGACTCGCCCCCGTGCCGTCCAAGAGCCAACTTACCCACATGGCGTTTCCGAAGTACCTGCCGTCGGTCGCCCACCGCCACGTGGTGGTGGATGATTCGCTCGTATAGATTTCCACGGTTTCATTGCCCCACGCCGGAGAGGAGTTGTTGCCTTTATTCCATTGCAGGACCCCCGTCTTATACCAGAACCGGTAGCACCAAAGACCGTGGACATTAAACCATCCCACGTCGGTGGCAGCATCGTACCGGAAACGCGTCCAGTTGTCGATTTGAACGGCAACCCCATTGCCGCCGTTAACCAAAAGGGTCGAAGGCTTGCCCCACAGGCCAAATTTCTGCCACCCGCTTTTCAAATGCCAATCGGCCCATTGACCGTTTGCCGAGTTATAACCAAAGCGGTACAAACCATCGTCAAGATAATAGGTCCAAGTCCCGCTCACTCTCGTCGTCCACGCTGCGGCAGCAGGACCGACAGCGATCGTGAACACCAACGCAAACACGAGCATGGTCAGGGCCGGCGATCGTGTGTTCCCCCTCATTTCAACCCCCTCGTTTTCTCGAAGTTTCGTGCAGATTTGACCGGCCACAATTGCAAATTCTTTCATTTGCGTGCGGCACCGGACCACTGGTATGTGGTTATGCTATTCGGCCGCGCGATTCGTGTCAAGCAGGTTTTCATAGGTAAGTGGATGTTTCACTTCTCACCGTGGCAGGGTTGGCTGAGCCCTACCCCTACCCACGGCCATGGCTGAGGACCTGTAAAGCCGTTTTTGAATCGATCTCCCAGCAGTCCGGCGTATGACGCAAGGGCGACTGCGGTCGCCCCTGCGGAGTAGTCGGTGATCCTTCCGACTCGCAAGGACTTTACAGAGGCAGACGTGGATTACTTCTTCAGATGAGTCCGAATATATTCGACGATGTCTTCCGTTCGGGTCCCCGGGCCGAATATCTCCTCGATGCCGCTCTCTTTCATGGCCGGCACGTCAGCGTCGGGAATGATGCCGCCGCCAAGGATCAGCACGTCATCTATGCCCTGTTCTTTGAAGAGTTGCGCCACCTTTGGGAACAAATAATCGTGCGCGCCCGAGAGCGAGCTGAGGCACACGACATCCGCGTCTTCTTCGATGCACGTGCGCAGGATCGCCTGGGGGGTCTGCCGCAGGCCGGTGTAAATCACCTCCATACCGGCGTCGCGCAACGCGCGTGCCACTACCTTGGCCCCTCTATCGTGGCCGTCAAGGCCGGGTTTGGCCACTATTACTCTAATGCGTTTTTCCATGTTGCCACTCTCGCGTACAAGACGGCAGGGGTCCCTCCGAATAGCCCGGAGCTTTCGTTTCAGACGTCACAATGGGATGTTGCCGTGTTTCCGCTTGGGTTTTTCCTCGTCTTTGTTCTCAAGCTGGGCAAAAGCCCGAACAAGCACCGCACGCGTGTCGCGCGGGTAGATAACGCGGTCGACAAAGCCCAGCTCGGCCGCTCGATAGGGGCTGGCAAACTTCTCAGTGTAAAGGTTTATTAGTTCCGCGCGTTTGGCAGCGGGGTCGGGTGCGTCGGCGATTTCTTTACGAAAAAGGACCTGCACCGCGCCCTCAGCACCCATGACCGCAATCTCCGCAGACGGGTACGCGAGGTTGATGTCCGAACGAAGCGCCCTGCTTGCCATGACCACGTAAGCGCCGCCATAGGCCTTGCGCACGATAAGCGTCACCTTGGGGACCGTCGCCTCCGCATACGCGTAAAGGATCTTCGCGCCGTGTTTGATAATTCCGCCATGCTCTTGCTGCGTTCCAGGCAGGTAACCCGGCACGTCCAACAGCGTCAAGAGCGGAATGCCGAACGCATCGCAGAATCGCACGAACCGCCCGCATTTCACGGATGCCTCGGTGTCAAGACAGCCGGCCAGCCAATTGGGCTGGTTCGCCACAACGCCGACGGTCTTGCCGCCAAGCCGGCCGAAGCCTGTAACAAGGTTGCGCGCGTAGTTGGCTTGGGTCTCCAGGAAACGGCCGTCGTCCATGACGGGCTTGATGATCTTCTTGATGTCGTATGGCTTGCGTGGGCTGTCGGGGATGATTGCATCCAACTCCGGAATGATTCGGTCCGCGGGATCGTCCGTAGGCACAACGGGCGGTTTGACGCGATTGCTGTCCGGCAAATACGACAGAAGTTCCCGTACCCCTTCAAGTGTCTGCTTCTCGGTCGGATAATGGAAGTGGCACACCCCGGAGACCCGGCCGTGGACCTTGGCGCCTCCCAGGCTCTCCGAGTCGATCACCTCGCTGGTAACCTGCTTGATCACCTGCGGACCGGTGATAAACATGTAGCTCGTCTTCTCGGTCATGAAGATGAAATCAGTCACCGCTGGGGAGTAGACTGCGCCGCCTGCGCACGGACCCATGATCACGGAGATTTGCGGCACCACACCGGAAGACCGGACGTTTCGATAGAAGACCTCGCCGTATCCGCCGAGGCTTTCCACACCCTCCTGAATACGTGCGCCGCCTGAGTCGTTGATGCCGATAAGCGGGCACCCATTCCGGTACGAGAGGTCCATCACCTTGCAAATCTTTTGTGCGTGGGTGTAAGAAAGGCTCCCGCCAAACACCGTGAAATCCTGGGCGAAGACGTACACGCCCCGCCCATTGATCTTTCCGTATCCGGTAACAACGCCTTCTCCCGGAATAATGGTCCGGTCCATGCCGAAGTCGTTGCAGCGATGGACCACGAATTTGTCTATCTCCTCAAAAGACCCCTCGTCCACGAGTTCCAACACGCGTTCACGGGCAGTCATTTTGCCCGACTCGTGTTGTTTGGCGATCTTGTCCGCTCCGCCCCCCAGGTCGGCCTCTTCCAGGCGTCGCCTAAGCTCCTCGAACTTCTGCTCCATCACCGACATGCAGGCATCTCCTTTTCCTTGTGCCTTTACTATCGGGCGCTCTGCGCGAGGAGATCCCTCATCACCTCGCCCACCCGCGTGATGTTCTCGACAACAGTGACCCCGGCGGCTTCCAGGGCCTTGATCTTCTCGTGGGCAGTTCCCGTGCCCCCTGAGATGATCGCGCCCGCGTGGCCCATGCGCTTTCCCGGAGGGGCCAGCCGTCCCGCGATATATGCAGCGGCCGGCTTGGTAAATCCGCCGCTCTTGATGAATTCCGCAGCTTCCTCCTCGGCAGAGCCGCCGATCTCGCCGATAAGCACTACCGCCTCGGTCTCGGGGTCTTCTTGGAAAAGCTTGAGCACATCGACAAAGCTCATCCCCACAACGGGATCGCCGCCAAGACCGAGACAGGTGCTCTGGCCCAGCCCGTGCTTGGTAAGTTGATCCACGACCTCGTACGTGAGGGTCCCGGATCGAGAGACCACCCCCACAGGCCCTGGACTGTGGATGTACCCGGGCATAATACCTACCTTACATTTCTCGGGGGGAGAGATGATCCCCGGCGTGTTCGGCCCGATGAGATAACGTCCCTCCTCACGGACCGTGTGCAGAGCGGAAGCGGTGTCAAGCGGCGGGATGCCTTCCGTGATGCATACGATCACTTTGATCCCCGCATCAACCGCCTCGAGAATCGGCTCTTTCGCGTGAGCGGCGGGAATGAATATAAGCGACGTGTCCGCTCCCGTTTCATTGACCGCATTGAGCACCGTATTGAAGACGGGAATCCCGTCGACGCTCTCGCCTTGCTTTCCGGGCGTCACCCCCCCCACCATGTTTGTGCCGTACGCTTTGCACGCCAGACTGTGGAATTTGCCGTTACGACCCGTGATCCCCTGACAGATAACCCGGGAATTTCTGTTCACCAAAATCGCCATGATACGCTCCGCTCACCCGGCAGTTTTCAAGCCCTTCGCAGTCTCCACGACAATCCGCGCCGCATCGTCCAGGGACCCGATCATCCTGATCGGGAGCTGCGACTCCTCGAAGAGCCGGCGCCCTTCCTCTATATTGGTCCCTTCGATACGCACAATGACCGGAAGCTCGACTCGGTTCTGTTTGAGCGCCTTGATAACCCCGCGAGCCAATACGTCGCACCGAAGTATTCCACCGAAGATATTGATGAAAACGGCCTTCACTCGGCGATCGTCCAGAAGAATGCTCATGGCATCCGCTACCACCTGCTCGCTCGCGCCTCCCCCCACATCGAGGAAGTTCGCCGGTGAACCGCCGTGCAGCGAAATCAGATCGAGCGTTGCCATCGCCAATCCCGCGCCGTTGACTATACAGCCAATGTCGCCATCGAGCTTGATATAACTCAGTCCGTCTTTGCGTGCTGACAGCTCGAGCTGGTCCTCTTGGGACCGATCGCGCCACAGCTCCATTTCCGGGTGGCGGAAGAGCGCATGGTCATCCAGGTTGATCTTCGCGTCGAGCGCATAAACCTTGTCTCCGCTGATCACCAGCGGGTTGATCTCTGCCAGTGAGCAGTCGTACGACACAAAGATCTGATACAAAGTGGTGATCACGTGGGAAATCTGCCCTGCGATCCCATTATCGTCCGTGAGGCGGTAAGCCAGCGCCCGAGCCTGGTACCCGGTCAATCCTCTTAGTGGGTCCACTGCGATGGTGTAGATCTTTTCCGGCTGCGTCTTGGCAATCTCTTCGATATCCATGCCGCCGGCGGGGCTCGCCATGATCGTAACCTTTCCGGTCTTCCTGTCCAGGACAACGCCCAGGTAGATCTCTTTGTCGACTTGCAGCACTTCCTCAACAAGGAGTGCGCTGACCGGTTTGCCTTGAGGCCCCGTCTGGTTTGTAACGAGTCGTTTTCCCAATATTTCTGAGGCCTTTCCTCGAATATCCTCTTCCAGAGACATCACAGCAACCCCGCCCGCTTTGCCGCGTCCGCCGGAATGGACCTGTGCCTTCAGCACAACAATGTCGCACTTGAGCCGACGCGCCGCTATGAGCGTCTCGAGCGGATCGTAGCACACCGACCCCCGAGGAACCGCCACCCCCCGTGCGGCCAGCAATTCCTTGGACTGGAATTCATGCAAATTCATTGATCAACCTCCGCGCCCTCATTGACGCTGCGAACAATGGAAGTCTTTTCGGCCCGCCCCGAGGATCGTCCCTGGACAGATCAAGGGCGCAAAAGATGCTCAAGTCTTAGGTCCGGCATAAAGAGGCGCTTGAGCTACTGACGTGCCCACCGGCAGCAACGGGCCCGGCAAGGGTGTTTCGAGCGCTACAGGGGGCGATCCCGCAGATTCAACCATAGCGATTGACTTTACAGTTGCAGAACCCGGTTTGCAAGAAAAAAGCACTGCTACAGCGAAGTTGGCACATCGTCCACGACCGTCCCTATCGGACCTCCTGTACTCTACTTTAGCTTTTTAAATTAATATCTTGATATTTTTTCCTATATGATATAGCATCGCCTCCGAATCGGCCACAGTGCCGGACCACTCAACTCAAACCTCCCAAGGAGAAGTCATGAGGAGAATTACGCTCGTTGCATTGGCAGTTTTCGTCATGGCAGCCGCAGCCGCGAGCTGCATCGCATCCGATGGCGCCAAACTGCCGGGAAACGCCGCCGCGATAGCTTCCGGCATCGCGCTCGATAAGGACTCGGTGAAAAAGGCAGTGGCAGCCACCCAAGCAGTCGGCCTTCCCAGCGCACCAGCGGGGAAACAAATTCAAATCGGCCCCCCCCCCGCCGCGCAAAAAGAAGTGACCGCCGCAGGCCCAAGTGCAGCCCAGATGCCGCCGGCGTGCCCTCCTGCAATTGATCAGGCGGCCCTGAAGCAGATGCTTCTTCCCGCGCTGGAGAGCGCACTGAAGGAAATTCGTGCTGAGATGGCCGGTGCTCAGAAGCCGTCCACGCAGGCTGTCCCAGCCGCGCCCGAAGTGAAGGGCGCTCCCGCACCCAGACCTCAGGTTACGGCAGCGCCCACGCCCAAGCCTGAAGTGAAGGCAGTTTCTGCGCCCAAAGGTGAATCCGGTGCACAAGTCTGGCCGGCTGTCCCTGCGACTGGACGGGCCGAACCGGTAGCCGCGGTCTCTGCGCCTTCCGCTGGTGGAGCGGCTGCAGCAAAGTCGGTTCCAGAACCTGCCGCCGCAGTGAATTCGACTCCTTCTGCCCCCGCCGGCGGCCAGTGCGCGAGCTGCGACCGCGAGCGACAAGCTCCTTTACCCGAGCCTGTCCAGGTCCCCGCTCAGGTGCAACCCCAAGCCACCAAACCGGTACCGGCCGCTGCTTCCACCACCGGCGATGCGAATCCGTCAGCTGCCGCTCAGCCGCCTGCGCCTCGGGTCGGACAGATTGTCATACATAACCGGACACTTCAGCAGGCACTCGACGTGATGCAATCGCAGGGATCGTATACTCCGGGTGGAGGCGTCACAAACGCAGGCCATCCTGCAGGTCAGGCAGTGTGGGCGCCGACGTCGGCCGCCCAGGGCGTCTCGGTCCCGGATGTGGGTACGCAGCCAAGAGCGCCTCGGTAACTGACAACTTTTTCTCCGTTACGGCTGAGCCTTCAGGGCGACTACGTCGGAGGCTCGGGTCTCTCGATTCGATATACCTCTCCTCCTGACTGCCCGATGCTTCGCGGGGTACGCTGATGCGTACCCCATTTCTTTTTCTTTTGGCAGCCGCCTTCAAAGGCTCGACTGCAAGCTGCCTCCCGACCTCGCTTTTTTTATTTGCTTCATCTCGGCAATGACGGTACAACGACATGCTATGGAAAAAGGACGCATTCTCATAGTTGACGATCAGGACGAGATCCTGAATTCCTTCGAGGGAATCCTTACCGACGAGGGGTACGAAGTGCTGCTCGCCCGCGACGGCCAGGAAGCCCTCCACATTGTGCAAAGCGACACACCCGACGTGGTCTTTCTCGACATCTGGATCCCCGGCATCGACGGGATGCAGACGCTCAAGGCCATTAAGCGGATCGATCCGGATTGCTCGGTAATCATGATGAGTGGTCACGGTACAATCGAAACCGCCGTGCAAGCCATTAAGATGGGAGCAGCGGATTACCTGGAAAAGCCGGTCCGGCTTGAGGACGTGCTCCATTTGGTAGAGAAAGCCGTCGCGGCGCGCGGTACGGCAGCGGCAGGAAACGGCTCCAACGGACCCGCGCCCGGATTGCTCGTCGGCGCCTCCGACAAGGCGCTCCGTTTGCGAGCGGCACTCGCGGATTGCGCGGCCGTGCCGGGATCGGTATGGCTCGTCGGAGAGGAAGGAACGGGAAAAGAATTCGCGGCTCGCATCATCCACCATCTGGAAGGCAAGGACCGGTCCAGCCTCGTGAAGCTGCGGTGCTCCGAGCTTGACGAGCAGACCTGCGACGAAACCTTTGCACGTAAATTGGACGCCTTGAATCGTCAGCTTCAAGGCAAACGATCAAAAGCTGCCGGCAGTACGCTGCAGCTCATCCGCGTGGACCGCCTCCATCCCAATGTCCGGACAGGCGTCCTACGGCTTGTGGCCGACTTGGTTTCAAGCAGCGGTTCAGGCGTGTTCCCGGATGCGCGTGTCGGCCGGATCGTCTCCACTTCTTCATATGATCCCCAGGTCCTGGTGACCGAGAAAGGCTTCCCTGGAGAACTGGTGGAGGTGCTCGCACACCGAGTCATCCGCGTACCCCCACTGCGAGAACGCATTGATGACATTCCGGTGTACGCTGAGCATTTCCTTAAAGAGGCTGCGGAGGAATTCGACAAAGAGATTACCGGAATCGACGAAGAGGCAATGTCGAAGCTCACACAATACTCGTGGCCCGGCAATGTGAAGGAATTGAAAATCCTCATCGAGCACGTGGTCATGACCGCGCCGGGACCGGTGATCACTGCTGTCGATCTCCTCATTCCAGGCGCCGCCCCAGTTCAATCGGCGCGCTCCGTTTCAGTGCCTTCCAAACTTGAAAGCAATCCAGCGACGACCCGGAAGGAACAACGATCGCGCACTCAAGTATCGTCCGCGGGGACAATCTATCAGAAGACCCTCCGCGGTCGCGTGGTGATGTACGGCCAAGGCCTTCATTCAGGGATCAAGACCGGACTTACTCTGTCTCCCCTTCCGCCGGGCAGCGGGATACTCTTTGGTCACATCACGTCCGCCGGGACGGTCCCCGCGGTTTTAACAAACGTCGAGTCCACCGAGCTTGCGACGTGTCTGCGCAGCAACGGAACGTATGCCAAAACGATCGAGCACCTCATGGCCGTGTTCCATGTGTACGGACTGACCAACGTGCTGGTGAAGATTTCCGGCGAAGTTCCGATCATGGACGGCTCTGCGGTGGAATTTTGCGATCTTGTGGAGAACGCGGAAATCATTGGCCAGGATGAGCTCGTGGAAGAGGTACGCATCGAGGAGGTCTTCGAGCTGAACGGTCCAGCGGGTTCCACGAAGAGCATGCGAGTGGAGCCGGCGGACCGGTTCGAGGTGGAATATTTCCTCGATTATCCGCCGCCCGTAGGATCAATGCACTTCCACTACCGTCTTGATGGGCCTGAGGACTTCAAGCGCGAGATCGCGCCGGCGCGCACGTTCGGCTTTGTGCGGGACATGCGCGTACTGGATGAGATGGGGCTCGCAGGCGGAGGGAGGCTCTCGAACCTTGTGCTCATCGACGAGGATAAGGTGGTGAACCCGCCGTTGCGCTTTCCCGACGAATTCGTGCGCCACAAAGTCCTGGACGTGATCGGCGACTTCTACCTGCTCGGCCGCCCATTCAGAGGCAAGATCATTGCGCGGCAGACCGGCCATTCCGACAATATCGCGATGCTGCGTATGATCAACGAGAAGATGAAGATCGTTTGAGGCCATTTATACCAACGACCATGCCCCGTGATGATGGGGCACAACGAATCATGAAAGTCGTCGGCTTCGGTGAACTCTCCGTGGCTTCGCCTCGGAGATGGGTATTAAGAACGCCACGCTTCGCCATCCTGCGGAGGGGAGACTTTATCTCCCCCCCCGCACCTCCCCATACGCACATTCGATAGCAGGTACTTATGGCGACGACTTTCATGCGAATGGCTTTTAAGAGCCGGTATATTGGTTCACCTTGCACACAGCCGGGACCGGCAGTCTCCTTCGCTCCTGCCGCAAGCGGAAACATCCGCTCCGGAGAGCAGCCGACCCCGGCAGGAAACATCATACGTGCTTGAACGCGTATTGGTATTTGGACGACCTGGATCAATACGGCCGCGAGATTATAGCAGTTGCCCAAAATAATTTCCGATTGATTCCTCCAGGGTGTCGGGAGGTCCCGTTCACTTCGAGCGACGCAAGGCCGTCGAATCTTCGTTCACGGGACCTCCCGACACTCACCAAAAGAACTGCGATTCGGTCAGAACTTTTTGGCAACTGCTATAAGAGAGTCGACGCGCCCCACATCCGGCGCACGTTCCCCTTCTTACGTCCAGACCGGCCCCGCACGCTCCACATGCAGCGACACAATTGGGCGGTGGGACGTCGGATTCATACAGAAGGAGGGTGATTCCAAGGTGGTGTACACGTTCTAAGAACATCTGATCGGCCCTGACCCTTTGGCCCAGGAGATATCCGTGTACCGTGTGATCAGGGTAGCGCAACCCAACCACTCGCATGTACTTCTCAAGTTGGTGAATTGCCGTGGGGCCTACAACGTCGCGTTTGAGTTCCACAACATGGACTTCCGAGGCGGTGACGAACGCGAGGTCCAATTTCATGCCGCCGCGTAGTATCGTCTGCTGCAGACATACATCCG
>JAIWNO010000165.1 GCA_020216785.1 Desulfomonile sp. | reverse complement strand
GCCCAGGGCCTCCTGGCCCGCGATCGAAAAGCAGGTCCCTTTGCGGTCTTGTTTTCTCAACCTAATCCCCCTTGATTCGAGCTGTAAAGGCGTAGCTCAAACGATTAATCTCGAGCCCCTCATGCCCCTACGTATTGCCTTGCCCTTCCCTTGCCGCGCATAAGTGAAGGCTTACACGGCATCCTTTCAGGGCCGTCCAGTGAGGGCCTTCGAGCCCTCTCACAATCCCGCGGAAGACGGCGGCCCGCGGAGGGCGTGCTTCCGCTCGGCGAACCATCGCATTTACGGGCCAAAGCGTCGCCAACCGTGACGGTAGTACTTGACAAGCACCTGGTCATCGAGGCGATTGGGCTCTATTGCCTGGGGAGAGAGCGTGTCCTGAGGGAAGGAAAAGAGTGAAGGCAACATTTCGCTACTCAGGAACTTCAGTGCCATGCCGGGCTTGAGCGTGAGCCTGGGCGGGGCCACCGGCTTTCGGGAAGCCATCACAAAGCCCCAATCACCGAACGATGGTATGTACGCGTGGTAAGGGTATACGTAGAAGCGGTCTTTTTCCTCGGGTCCGAATGTGGTCGAGCGAAGCGTTTCCACTATGCACCAGAACGCCTCCGGAGCGTAGAACGGGCTCGTCGCCTGCGTCACGATGATACCGGTCGCAGCCAGCCGTCGAGCAGCGAGGCGGTAGAAGCTCCTGGTATACAGCCGCCCCAGCGAAAGGTTGTTCGGGTCCGGCAGGTCAATGAGGATCACGTCCCATGAGCTGCTTGTCTCTTCGAGAAACTTCCCCGCATCCTGCACATGGACGCTCACCTGCGGATTGGAAAGCGCATTACCCGACAAATTCGCGAGGAACGGCACCTCGCGGAACAGCTTGATCATTTCACCGTCAAGATCCACCAAATCAATTCGCTGAATGTTCGCGTGCTTGAGCACCTCGCGTGCCGCCAGACCGTCTCCGCCGCCGAGAATGAGAACGGTTTCAGCCCCCGGCAGGGCTGAGAGCGCAGGATGCACCAGTGTTTCGTGGTAGCGGTGCTCATCAACGGTCGAGAATTGGAGGTTCCCGTCGATAAACAGGCGAACGTCGTCCCGCCACCGGGTCACGACAAGTCGTTGATAGGGCGTCTGACGGGTGAGGACTATGTCGTCCTGGTACAGGAGGCTCTCTGTGAACGACGAAAATGCGCCTGAACCGAGCAGTCCGACCGCCAAGACGACTGCCGCAACGACTGCTGCAGTCGTAAGCTTGAGGGACCGTCTTAGCATCGGTCGCAGAACGCGGATTCCCACACCGGCGACCGCAATATTGATCAGACCGAAGATGAATGAGGTCCTCAGCAACCCGACGTACGGCACGAAAAACAGCGGAAAAGCAGCGGACGCAAACAACGCCCCGAGATAGTCCAGTGCCAATACGTTCGCCACAGTCACCCGGAGGGCTTCTCGGCTGCGCAAGATCCGGATGAGGATGGGGATTTCCATACCCACGAAGCTCCCCGTGAGGAGTAATACCCCAACCAGAACCGGCAGATATACATCGGTTACGCTGAAGGTGAAGAGCAATATGGCCGCGGAAAGACCACCGATGAGGCCGATCCCGATTTGAACTGCAATAAACGCGTCTGCGAGATACCTGATCACAAACCGGGTGAGATATGATCCCAGCCCCATCGCTGTGAGAAAGATCCCGATAACAATCGAGAAATGGGTGACCGACGAGCCGAGAAGATAGGTGCTGAGCGACGCAGCCAGAAGCTCATACACGAGACCGCAGATCGCTATTACAAAAACCGAGACGAGGAGAAAAATCCCGGGAACGCGTTCTATTGCGGGCGTCCGGTGATCAGACAAGAGCTTCCCTAAGCAGTCTAAAGGTGTTCCGGAGCGGCAGACTCGGACCGCACAACGTTCCCATCACCGTGTCCGTCACGTAATGGCCGCCTGAATAATAATCGCCAGCGCGATGAAAATGGACCCCATGACAATCGCCAGCGCGACGTTCTGGTCTTCCGCGATCTCTTTCGTAATAGAAAAAGGTGTCACTTTATCCATGACGAACAATGCGAGAGCGAAAATACCGAGACCGATCAACGCATATATCACGCTCGACAGCATCGTAAGCGGCTTCAGGTAAACCAACGTCTGTTCCATAATCATCCTCCGGAAATAAGGACCGGCCAGGGAGCCGGAATTAACAATGCCCAGTCAGTCCCGGGTCACTTGCCCGCGCCGAACCCGCCGCCATAATGCGTTCGGCCCACGAAGTACATGCCTCCTCGCGCGCGGGCGGAGCCGTCCCGTAGGCTGACAGGTTTCTTGAGCGGCTCAGGCAGGAACCAGCCGTAGAAACACCCGCCTATCGCCGCGATCGTCATGACAGCAAGAATAGAAATCATCAGGATCTTGGGAATAACGCTTTTCATGTCAACGCGTGTCAGGCCCCCAATGACGGCTCGTGTCGACTAATCGTCGTTATCATCCTCCATAACGGGTTTCCACCTCCGATAGTCGAAGATCATCCGGTGGAACGTTCCCAAAAGGGCGACCACAGCGGAAAGAACAATCGGCCATACAAAGTAGTGCGGAAGGGTAACGCCGGACACAAGATGGACGCCCAGCGGCTCCTTGCGAGCTGGGCCGCCTTCGCCGCTCCCGCCGGTTCCATGCACGAGGAGGCGGTAATTGCCGGGTTTTTCAACCCTGAAGTATGTGCTAAAGCTCCGGTTGCCCTCAATCCACGCTCCCTCCGAATCAGTGCCATGGTAGTACGACACGTCCCCGAAAAACTCCTTGGTGACACGCTCCTCTGAATCCACCAACCCGAAGTCTGCCGCGATCCATGAGTTATTGACGGGAGCACTTCCGTCGAGCCGGAAAATGGTGTTGGCCCGATCCACTTGGAAAGGCTTGCTCAATTGTTCTTTGGAGTATTGCTCCCAGGAGAAGTTCTCTTGGAAGACGCTTTTGGGGCTCTCTACCTTGAAGCTGTACATGAGAAGCAAGAAATTGAGCACGAGGAAGGCGATTCCGATCGCCGCCGTGCCTTTAATCCAGTCGGGCTGCTCGTAAGGTTGGCATGAGTACACCCCCCATGCTCTGGGGAGGGTAACCCCCTTCGGAACCGCGGCGGCCATTTCCGCGCGGCTCACATAACGGCCGCGGAAGAGTTCCACTTCTTGGCCGGTCTTTTCGCGATCCACATAGGCGGGCGGCTTGACGAGATGCACATAGTGTGTCTGCTCACCTACAGCCGCCACCCACGGAACAGCGCCGTCAACCCATTTGAGGGTCACAGTGCCGCCTTCGTATATCTGGAAGACCTCCTGGCCCACCGTAACCTTCCGCTTGGGCGAAATCTTGCCGATATTGAGTTTTTGATGAAAGGGCCGGCTTACAGAGAAGTGCCCGTTTTCCTCGGAGAGCCACAAATATCCCTGGTCAGGGTGGTAGAGCACATATTCGTATGACGGGTATTCCCGGCCTTCGTCCACCTCTACATAGAAGAGGCGACCCATGACCTCGTACTCTGTTTTCTCGAAGGTGAGCCCCATGCCCACCTCGAACGTAAACGGCGGCTTGCGCCCTACGTTACGGCCCACCACTTTGGCTTCGGCTTCGTCAAGCTGCAGGCCTGCGCCGCATGCCCGGCAGACCACCATCTCGGTGGTCTCGAGACGACGGCCTTCGTAAGGCTTGCCACACGAGGGGCACCGGATGATCTCGCCATACCGCGCTGCTTCGGGTTCGGGAGCTGCGGGACTTGCCTTGCTCTCGCCGACCGAAAGGACGGTCCCCACAAAAGCCGTGGCAGCGCCTGTCGCCGCGTGATACTCGAGCCCGAAGACAAAGCTGCCATCGGCGCCCGCTCCGTCAGCATACGGGTAGGTCTCGCCGATCTCTATGACAAACGGGATCTGTCCTTCGCCGCCGATGCAACGCGCCTCGCCGAGTTCTTCTATTATTCCAACCCGATCATTCAGCGTGATTTGCATCCCGGGTTCCAACTCGTTGAATGGCGGAACCGGAGAGTTAAGCGTGAGCTGGGACTCCAGGAACAGCTCGCCCTCATCTTCAGCAAGCCACCGGATCGACCCGTCGGCAAACTCGATGAACCACTCGTTCCATGTGCCCTTTTCGTGCGCGTAACTCAGTCGGCCTAGGACAGTGAACGCGCGCCCCTTCAATTTCCCGCCGGCCCCGACTTTGAAACGGGAGGACGGCGGGAGATCCATGGACTTCTGTCCGACCCTCAGCGCGGATTCCTTATCCCAGTAGATCGCTGTCCTGCAGTAGTCGCAGACTTTCATCAGCACGCCGGGATTGGTCACCGTATTGCCGGCGCCGCAGGAGGGGCATTGGAACGTTCTTTCCATATTACTTCCCGGACTGCAATTCTTCCCCGCGGCGAGTGGCGGCATGGATGGCATCCATGAGAGCGCCTCTCAGACCGGCCCGTTCCAAGACCTGAAGTCCGGTTATGGTGGTTCCGGCGGGAGAAGTAATTCGGTCCTTAAGCTCGCTAAAGGAAAGCTGCTCGCGAGCCGCCATTTCAGCAGCCCCTTCAAATGTCTGAATTACCAGTTGTCTCGCGGTGGTCCTGTCCAGCCCCATGAGCACTCCACCATCCGTTAAAGCTTCCATCATTACAAAGAGATACGCCAGCCCACTGCTGGCAAGCGCAGTAACGACGTTAATCATCTTTTCGTCAACCACCCGCGCGGTCCCGAACGCTCGGAAAAGCTCCAGAGCGATCTCGATATCGGCGTTGTTTGCAGCGCCCGCCCCACAGAGGACCGTGGCGCTGCGGCCCACCATCGCAGCAGCGTTCGGCATGGCCCTTATCACCCGTGCAGCGGGAGGCAGTTTCGAAAGGATAAACTCCGTGGATATTCCCGCAGCGATCGACACGAGCATAGGACGCTCCCGCACAAAGTCCGCGATCTCGTCAACCACTGTGCCGATGATCTGAGGCTTGACCGCAAGGACAACGATATCCGTATCCGCCGCAACCGCGTCCCGTACGGACGCTGCGGCTTCGACTCCGAACTCGGACGCTACCTGCCGTTTCTTCGCCTCGTCCGCGTCAAACACTACCAGTCGGTTGCCGGTGCATTGTCCGGATTGCACAAGTCCGCGAACAAGTGCAGCTCCCATGTTTCCCGTGCCGATTACTGCGATTTTCTTCAAGATATTCTCCGGGATTGCGCCAAGTGGCGGGCGATCTGATCGGTAGATGGCATGTCAGGTATTGACATCTCCTATTCACCGTATCATGATTATCTAACAGGATCTTATCATGGATAGTATGCTGGAGCACCTGATTTCCTTCCCCGCTGCCGTGGGCGCCTCTCGATGGAAGCCGGCCGCGTGGAATTGTGCTGAAAGGAGGCTCATATGAGCCAGGTTCTCACTGTAGACGCCCGAGGACTCGCCTGCCCACAACCAGTCCTGGAAACCAAGAAGCTGCTCGACCAAAGCCTTGATAAACCCTTCGCTGTGCTTGTGGACAACGTCAATTCCCGCGAGAACGTGGCTCGCTTTGCCGGCAGCCAGGGCTGCCGCGTCGAGGTGCATGACCGGGAAGGATACTTCGAGATTCTCGTCGAGCCGTCGGCTCAGGCAGCAAAGGCGGAAATTCCTCCGGAACTCCTTGTGTGCGACACCGCCGCCGCTCCTGCGGACGCGCGCATCGTCGTATATGTGGGAAACGATTGCATGGGCCGAGGCGACGATGTGCTCGGCACAATGCTCATGCGGGGTTTTCTCAGAACGTGGATCGACGTAAAGCCTCAGCCGTGGCGCATGATCTTTATCAATTCGGGAGTGAGGCTCACCACGATGGACGACGAGGCGGTGGATGCATTGTCCCTCCTGGCCGAGCGCGGAGTGGAGATCCTCTCTTGCGGAACCTGCCTTAAGCACTTCAATCTTGAAGATAAGCTGAAGGTGGGGAAGGTCACCAACATGTTTGAGGTGATCGAGACGCTCACTCAGGCTGGAAAGGTGGTCTCGCCCGACTGATCGGTCCGCGTCCGGGAGAGGAGCTGTTCGCGGGGCTGATCGATTAGTTCAGAAATACAATTAGAGTTCGATCTCGAGGCCTTCGTATGCGGCGGTAGTCTGTGGAAACTTCTCTCGCGCCCGTCGCTCGATATCTTCGACGATTGCGTCCTCATTGCCGTGATGAAAGAGTACCAGACGGCGAACTCCCGCTGCCAGCGCCACATTTACGGCACATTCCCACGTGCTGTGTCCCCAGGATACCCGCGGAATACCGTCCCAAAGGCCATGATACTGATCAGGTGCGTACATGCTGTCAAAGATCAACACGTCTCCCCTGCGGGCTAACTCCACCATCCTATCGTCCACACAGGCAACCTGCTCGGTGTCGCTCGCGTACACAAGAGACCTGCCGCCGAAATCAAAGCGAAATCCAAAGCTGCCGCCCGGGTGGTTCAGTTCCTCCACGCGCACGGTGACACCGCCGATCTGAAGCGACTGAACAGGCTGGAGATCATGAAACGTGAACGAGGCCACCAAGTCGTCCAATGTCAGCGGGAAGTTCGGCTCGGCCAGCTGACGGTCGAGCGTTGCGCGAAGGTGTCCGCTGATAGGTCCCACGCCGTATACGTCGAATCGATTGCCCTTGACGAACGCAGGCTCGAAAAACGCGAATCCCTGCATGTGGTCCCAGTGAAGATGTGAAATGAAAATGTGACCGGTGATAGGCAACCTTGTCCCCGAAGCGACCGACGACCGCCGCAGAAGGTCTTCCCCCAACTCCCGAATCCCGGTGCCCGCGTCGAGAATGATCAGTGTGTCTCCACATCGGACTTCAACACAGGGAGTGTTGCCTCCGAACTTCAGCGTGGCAGGACCCGGCCGAGGGATGCTTCCGTGAACACCCCAGAATTTGATGAGCATGAAACGCCGCCCTGTGCGATGGGTAGAGTACAATCAACTGAAACTATATGAAATATTAGCACATTCGCAACGGCGAAGTCAACAAGGGTTGACGGAGTGGAGCGAGAACGCCCCAAAAAATATGTTGACAAAAGTCTTTATTTTTGGCATATTATTTCTAGATGTTGAAGCAATGCTTCAACAAAGGAAGGTTCTAACTCTCCTTACCTCCTCAAGCCAGCCGGGTTCGCCGTGAGCCCGGCATATTTTTTGTCTTCCCAGCCCCCGTACGGAATCCACCTGCCGTGGCTGCATTCTTTCAGCGGTTGCCGAAAACAGTGTCCGTCTATTCGGGAGAGCTGCAACCCAAAAAGGGTCTCGTCGCTCCGCGAAAGCGGGAACCCGAAAAAGAAACCGGATTCCTGGTTTCGCAGGAATGGCGGGGGGTCGTCATGTGAATCAGACAAGAGTCTCGGCAATTCGTACAGAAAACGAGGATCGGATTCAGAGAGACTGTCTCAAAACTCGGGAGAAGTTGAAAATCGTAGCACGATCGAGTCTGGGATCCGTCTTTGTCACCCTCACCCCGGCCCCCTCTCAGTAGGAGAAGGATGCCTGTGGAGCCGATTTTCGGTCCCATCTCCCTCAGGGAGAGAGTTGGGGTGAGGGGTATTCGTGCTACGATGGCAGCTTTTGTACGGATTCTGAGACAGTCTCTGAGAGACCGGTCCATCCGAGGCAGAAGGGCAAGGCACGCTGGAGTTCCGCCGGATACGCGACCCGTGGGGCAACAGAAAAAAAAGAGCTGGAAATCGATTAATGCAGCTGGTGCCCCTGCGGCGGCATCGTGGCCTGAGTGGTGGGCTTGGGATTCCTGATGGCTCCAATGATTCTGACGGGCATGGAAAGAAACAGCTTGGGAATGAAGAGCAAACTTGCCCGCAGCGAATTCTCCTCGTGCAGCACTGCGATCCAATGGGCCGACCGCTCGGCTTCTGCGGCATAATCCCCTCTGCCGAAAGCAGGGCTCACGGCTGCAACAAGGCAGATCGCCAGGAGCAAGGCTCGAATTCGCATTGTATGGCACCAGAGGAATTTTTTGTAGTGTGCCACACGGCGAGCCGGGTGTCAAGCGCCGATTCCGCAAGGCCCACGAAGTTGACTTTTCTCACTTGTCTCATCTAACATGCAATGATGCGTTTTGATTGTCGGAGGGTAGGGGTTATGTTGAAAAGAACCGTGTTGATTGCACTCGTGCTCGTGTTGGGAGCGTTTCAGCCCGGCTTATGCGGCTCCGCGCAAACTGCCGGATCTTTTGGTTGTCTGGACCTTGTCTTGGAAGTTGTCACCGCCCCGTGCCAGCTGCTTGCTACCTGCCTCGGTATGGACGGCCCTCAATACGGCTTCCCGCCACCCTGCCGGTACAAGCGACCGGGCGCTCCGGCAAAGAAGAGCCGAAAGAATTCTGCGGAGGAATACTCCACCAAGGTTGTAGCGCCAATGCCGGAGCGGTCTGAGAGACCGCCCGTGATGCACCGGCGACCGCCTCTGGAGCAGCCGGAGCCAAAGAGAGCCGGCTCGCCTCCGGTGACTCGTGAGCAGCTCCCTCAGCCGCCGACCGCCCAGCCCCCGGTCCCGAAAGAGCCCGCTCCGCCGGAACGGAGCCCCCGAACTCCGGCGCCGCCCGAACTCAACCAACCGCCTGCTCTGTCGCCTCCGCGATCCTCGACGCCCCCTGCCAAAACGGCGGTGCCGTCAACTTCGTCTTCTCAACCGCCGACAGATCAGGTGCGCACAAGTGCCCCCGTGACCGAAACCGCGCAGAGGCCGCCGGCTGCTCAAGCCTCCCCGCCCGCGCCCACCAAGCCGAAGGCGCCGGCCGACACCGGCAAGACCACCAGGAAGCCGACCCCCCAGAAGGAAAGGACCAAAGCCCCGTGCGGACCGGTCTATCCTGTGAGTCCCTGTGTTCCCATGCCATGTTGGCGGTGAGCAGCGGGGATGGAGCTTCGGCCACAAGAGGAAGGCATTCCCACGCAATCTGCCCATGAAGCGCCCATGAATTCCCGACCCAAGGACCCTGCTGCCGTCGCATACGGGGAAAAGCGCCGATCCCACTGGAATTCGGTAGCCCAGAAGGTCGGACCAAGCGCTACTTGGGGGGCGTTTTATCATCGCCGTCTCGAAGAGATCTATCGGTCCCTCGTCCTCCCCGGGCAGAGAGTCATCGAGCTTGGCTGTGGATACGGCGACCTGCTCGCGGCCCTCCGGCCCGCAGTCGGGGTAGGAGTGGATTTTTCCGGCGAGATGGTCCGCGTCGCAGCTGAGCGGCATCCCGATCTACGCTTTATTGAGGCGGATGTCCACGACCTGGTCTTGGATGAAAAATTTGACGTGGTGATCCTTTCGGACCTCGTCAACGACCTCTGGGACGTCCAGTCCGTACTTGAAAAGGTCCACGGCCTGTGTGAGTCGCGTTCCCGCGTGATTATCAACAATTACAGTCGGCTCTGGGAACTTCCTCTTGCAGCCACTCAGAGATTTGACCTCGCTCGGCCGACGCTGTACCAGAACTGGCTGACAGTCCAGGACATCGCCGGCCTTCTCAGGCTCACCGACTTCGAGGTGGTCCGCAATTCGAGCGAAATTCTCTTACCGCTCGATATTCCTGTGCTACAGCAGTTCTGCAACAGGTTCCTCGTCAAGTTGTGGCCGTTCAAACACGCAGCGCTTACCAACGTCATCGTGGCAAGGCCTGTGACTCCGGGTGCCCCCAACAAACCTGCGCCGACCGTGTCGGTGCTCGTTCCGGCACGCAACGAGGCGGGCAACATCGAAGAGATCTTCCGGCGAGTCCCGGAAATGGGATCAGGAGTCGAGCTTGTTTTCGTTGAGGGGCATTCCCGGGACAATACGTACGAGGCCATACAGGCAGCCATCGCGAAACACCCGGACCGGAACGCTAAACTGCTCAGACAGACGGGCGAAGGCAAAGGTGACGCTGTGCGGCTCGGGTTTGATCACGCAGAGGGTGACATCTTGATGATCCTCGACGCGGACATGACCGTGCCTCCCGAGGATTTGCCGCGCTTTTACGATGCCCTTGTCTCGGAGAAGGGGGAATTCATTAATGGTGTGCGGTTGGTATATCCGTTGGAAGACCGAGCGATGCGCTTTTTTAATCTCGTCGGAAACAAACTCTTCAGCGCTGTTTTTTCGTGGCTGCTCGGCCAACCCATCAAGGACACACTCTGCGGGACAAAGGTGCTTTGGAGGGACCAGTACCGACGAATCGCCGCAAACCGTTCGTACTTCGGGACCCTTGATCCCTTCGGCGATTTCGACCTTATCCTCGGAGCAGCGCTGCTCAACCTGAAGATCCTCGACCTACCGATACGGTACCGGGAGCGCCGATACGGCGAAACAAACATCCGACGCTGGAAGCACGGGGCGCTCCTGTTGAGAATGGCACTGCGTGCAGCCTGGCGCCTGAAATTCATATGAGCCGACTCGGCAACCTCTTGAGAGATCTGCTTGTTCACCCGATCGCTCGCGGGGTGGACCTGGACGATCCGCGGTGCACGGAGTTGCGGAGGGAAATCCTCTTGAGTAAGGGATTCCTTCGCCGCGTGTACGAGGAGTGGAGTCGAAGTGTAGCCTCGGCATTGCCCCAAGGTGATGGCACCGTTGTCGAGCTCGGTTCGGGCGCGGGCTTCCTGGAGAAGTACATTCCCGGGCTCGTGACCTCCGATGTGCTCAAGGTGTCGGGGATTTCGCTCGTCCTGGACGGGCATCACCTGCCTTTCAAGAGCGGGGCTCTCAAGGCCGTCGTCATGATCGACGTGCTCCACCACTTGTCGCGGCCGCGGGAATTCTTTCGGGATGCGGCCCGCTGTGTCGGAACAGGCGGAGTGATTGTCATGATCGAACCGTGGGTGACGCCGTGGTCCTCATTGGTCTACACCCGATTGCACCACGAACCGTTCGACCCGACGGTCGAAAAATGGGAGTCCCCCGAGTCGGGCCCTCTTTCGGGCGCCAATGGAGCGCTCCCGTGGATCCTTTTCGAGCGGGACCTGGAGACATTCCACTGCGAGTTTCCCGAGTGGCGTCTCGAGAAAATTGCACGGGGAATGCCGTTCAGCTATCTTCTTTCGGGTGGCATGTCCATGCGCAGTCCGGCACCGGCGTGGGCATACGAGCCTGTCAGGGCGCTTGAGCGCTTGCTTGAGCCGCTGATGCCCAGACTGGCCATGTTCGCGCAGATCGAGTTGCGCCGTACGAACGCTCTATATGACGGTCTTCATCAATCCCGTCCTTGACGCCAATGGAGCGTGAATCAAGTTTCTTTTTGGCGGGACGGGCATCTTGCCTGTCATCCTTGGACAGGCGAGACGCCTGCCCCACCATGCCTGCCCAATGGTCGTAACATCTTTGAAATCTTCGTCGTGTGACACGAGTCAGCCTGACCGGCAAGCCCGCTATCTCTCTCCGGGAGCGACCGCGCTAATATTTCTCGGCTTCCTGGCGATCGTGGCGGGGTTGCATTATGAGGGTTTTCAGTCGCCGATGGTTTACGACGGGTACGGCTGGATCCAGCAAAAGGCCTACATATATGCGCGGAACAGCCTCGTGGATGTGCTCGGCATCGTGCCCGCGCGCCCTCTTTTCATGGCCACGCTCTATGCGAACTACAAAGTTGCGGGTATGGCGCCGGCCGCGTTTCGGTTCGTGAATGCCATGATGCTCGCAGGAGCGGGATTAGCGCTGCTGTATCTGGTCCTGGCCCTTTTGACCGCTCCAGGGGTCTGTACGAATGCATCTCAATCACAAAAGAAGGCCATCGCCCTTGTCTTGGCGCTCCTCTTTGTTGCGCATCCCATGCAAACATTTGTGGTACTCTACATCTGGCAGAGGGAGGCGATCCTCGCTTGCCTTTTCTCCTATGGGGCGCTTGCAGCGTACGTGGCGGCCCGTTCCGGCCGGTTCCGGGACCCCGTCGCTGGATATGCGGTCACGGCGGTCTTGTTTCTTGGCGGCCTGTTAACCAAAGAGAACGTGGTCACGTTTCCCATTGTGGCCGCCGCGGCCGAGATTACGATCTTTCGGCAAAGCCTCAGAGAGTTCGCCAAAAGGTGTCTCGTCCTTGCGCTTATCGCTCTTCCTGCCGTAGTGGTTTCCGGTATTACCACTCTTGCTCTCCATGCGGCGCAAAGCGAGCACCCACCCGGTATCCTGACACGAGTGGCCGCGTATTACCGCGAGGGTGGTATTGCCGTTGGCGAGGTAGCGATGACAGCATGCCGGGAGCTGTTCACGTACCTCTGGATGATCGTGGCGCCGTTTGCTCAAACGCTTACGTTCATCAGGGCGGAGATCATTTCCAGGTCTCTGTGGGACCCTCCGATTACAATGTTTGCCTGCATCGGTGCAGCGATCCTGTTCGTGGTCGCATTGGCGATCCGGCGACGGTACCCGCTCGCTGCATTCGGTATCCTGTTCTTCCTGGTAACTCCTATGCCGGAATCACTCCTTATCCCGCAGTATCTGTACTTCGGATACCGAGCGATTCTTCCCATGGCCGGCGTGCTTATCGTATTCGGTTGGGTGGCCGCAGAAGCAGTCGGCAGCCGCAAGCCGGCGGTCGCTCGGACGGCTCAGGTCGCGCTCGTTTCCGCGAGCATCGCCGCCCTCGTGGCATTCGCCGATCAGACGCTCAATCATGCCCGGGCCTGGAGGCCGCTTAATTTCTGGCAGACTGCGTACTCGATGTTGCCCCGGTTTTCGGACGCCGTACAGCGTGCGCCGTACCTCGATATCATCATCAACTACAGCGGGCAGCTTATCGCCTCGGGCCGGCTCCAAGAGGCAGTCGAAGTCTTGAGCAGACCATACCTGGATGCGCGCAACCAGCTTGTTTCGAGCCAAGCGAGCGCCCCCGGCGAAGCTGACCTATCGCCGGCCAATGTCGATGCAGTGGCTGACCGGCTTGTTTCAATCGCGGCCACGGACCGCCACTCCGCTGCAATGGCGCTTTTACAGCTGGGATTGGCACTGGATAAGACCGACCGTTCCGGGGAAGCGCTCAAGCTCTACCGTCGCGCAGTTGAGATCGCTCCCCGTATTGCCGCGGTACGGGTGAACCTTGGCGCGGAATTGGAAAAGAGGGGCGACCTCGCTGGGGCCGCGAAGGAGTATCGTCTCGCAACGGAAGCCGAGCCGCACCTTCCGGATGCGTATTTGCGCCTCGGAATGGTCCTGAAAGAGAGCGGCGACCTTCCGGCCGCGGTGGCTGCATTGCGTAAGGCGATCGAAGCTCACCCCGGGCTCTCAGCCGCGTACGAAAGCCTCGGCATGGCGCTCAAACAGTCCGGTAACTTCCCCGCTGCCGGCGAAATGCTGAAGAGGGCCGTCTCACTGGATCCGTCGAGCGGTTCTGCGGCAAACAATCTCGCTCGGGTCCTGGAAGAAACCGGAGATACCGACGGAGCGATCGAGCACTATGCTCGCGCCTCCCGACTTGTGCCGAACGCCGCAGACGTGCACCGCAATCTTGCAAACGCATTGCTCAAAGCCGGTCGCGGTGAGGAAGCGGTACAGCATTACAAGCGAACGATCCAGCTCAAGCCGGACTTCGCGGAAGCCTATGCGAATCTCGGGGCAGCGCTGCTGACCGTGGGACAGCCTGCGGAGGCTGCCGAAGCCCTCCGGAAGGCCCTGTCACAAATGGGGGACAACGCGGAGTTGTACAATGCGCTCGGCGTTGCGCTCGCGCAATTAGGCAGGCGCTCTGAAGCGGAAGACCAGTTTCGGAAGGCGCTGAGTATGGACGCGGACCACGCGGGTGCGAAGCAGAACCTGGAAAGACTGGCGGAATAGAGGCCGCTATTTTTCTGGAAGATCTCAGTTGCAAGCGGGCATGCCATAGGATTCGTTAACTCCCGGGCTTGGGAGGGAAGTCCTTGCCCGAAGGGCGTAACGTGAGTAGCCATATGCTTCAGAAGCGGTCTCAAAACTCCACGATCGGTTCCAATCGAGGCACGAAGGATTGCAGAGGAAAAATTTATCCCCGCTCTACCCGAGCCTCCCACCGGCGCCAACATATAGCAGTTGCCAAAAGTTCCGACCGAATCGCGGGTCTTTTGGCGGGTGTCGGGAGGTCCCGTGAACGAAGATTCGACGGCCTTGCGTCGCTCGAAGTGAACGGGGCCTCCCGACACCCTGGAGAAATCAATCGGAAATTATTCTTGGCAACTGCCATAAACGCACGCCTGAATCGATTAGCTCTACTTGATTGACAGAGACCTTGATTGAAGAGATGACAAACAGGCCGCAAATTCATCTTCCCATAAGAAACCCATAAGAAACAATGCTCGACCGGGACCTGCCGCCTACGGCGTTACCTTCTTCTCAATTCTCTCCAGCGCATCCAGTTCCCGGCGGTACCGGCTGCCGATTTCCAGAATCCGTTCTATCCATTCCCGGATCACTTTTCCCTCAGTGGTGATGAAAGTGATCCGGGTGTCCATCATCCGTGTCAGCGTCCCCATGATGTCGAGAAGCAGGTCGAGTCGGTGGCAATCTTCAGGGGTTACTACCACCGGTGTGTGAAGATCGGGTGAGCCGTAGGCGCTCCAGGTCATTTCGTCCATCAGCGTGGATACGGTCATGCAGAGAATTTGGATCGCCCTGAAGTCCATCGCGGCACCTTACTCCTTGGACCGCTTCACCAGCAGTCGGCAGCAGCCAAGGATGTTTTCGGGCGAATAGAGCAAAAACACATCGGAGTACCATTCATCGAAAAGAGCCTGTGCAATTGTGTCCGGATCGCGGTTGTCCGCGCGAATCCGGTCCCGCATTGCGACCGCATGTTTGCGGGCTTCTTCCAGTGCCCGGATCGCCTCCGCGTCACTCCTCGGTCCCTGGTGAGCCGTACCGAGGATCCGTGGCCTGAGCGCGGCGAGACGATCGATCGTTGCGACGTAGCCCGAGAAGCTCGTGAAAAAGATCGGATAAAAGCCCCGCTGTGGAAAACTGAAGCCCATCGAGTCGGACGCAAGAACTGCCTCGATCTCGGGCACGTACACCGTGATGTTCCCCGGCGCGTGCCCTTTTGCTTCCAGAAATCGCAACGTCCGGCCGCCCAAGTCCATTTCGTCGTGGTCCGCGGCGACGAGAGCGTCGCCCACGTGAGGCAATTCCTCGATTGGAGGCCGTCCCGGCCGAAACCCGCGTGACGCAAGAAACTGTCCCATCACTTTGTCTTCAGCGATGATGGACTCCCACGCGCTGGGGTGGGCAAGGAACTCAAGCGTCCCCTCCCCCACCACCACGAGAGCGTCGCGGTATCGTTCCCTGAGACCGGCCAGACCGGTAAGATGGTCCGGGTGCGGGTGAGTCACGATGAGGAAGTGGGGTTCGACGCGTAGCTCGTCCAACTGGCGAATCACATCATCGACGATCGCGGAGACCCCCACTTCAACGAGCGCTGCGGCCTGCTCGCCCTTCACGAGAAACAGATGAAAGTATGGGTTGCCCAACACCCAGAGGCCTTCCGCGAGCTGCCTGGGAAACGAAGCATCGGTCGGGGCTTCGGGCGATGTGGTGGTATAAGCATTGAATGAATCGGCCATTTGATAGGCCCTCCGGGTAAAGAATCGGCCGTACTTTTTCCTGCCGCGTCGGTAACGGAAGACACGGCCAGTATACTACATCGCAAGTCCGGCGGCTTTATGGCAAATGGTTGAGTTGTCGCAAAAAAAATCTTCTTGACAACAGACCCGTTGGAGTTTAAACATATATTCGATGAGACTAACGAAGGTAGAATCGACATCCTGACGAGGCCCCTCATGCAAAACGAGGCCCCTCATGCAAAAATCCGCCGTTGATAAGGCTGCCCCCCACTCTGGAGATCCTCTGGTCCCCTCCCCCGATAATTGCGGCGATTGCGGCGCCCTGGAAGCGGGGACGTGCCTTGCGCGCCGGACTGCAAGGCTCTCGGATTACCGTCCCGGCGACAAAGGTTCCATAGTTCAGGTGTGCGGGGACCCCGAATTTCGCCTCAGACTGATGGAAATGGGGTTTGTTAAGGGAACGGAGGTGAAGGTGATCAAGTTCGCACCTCTGACCGATCCCATCGAACTTGTTATCAAGGGATATCATTTGACTCTGCGGAAGAGCGAAGCGGCCGACGTGCTCATGACCAATCCGGAGCAGGCCGCCTGAGTACCCGTCGGAAACACTCTTCATAACTTACTCCGGTCGGTTGCGCGCCTATGTTCAGCCGCGGGCGACCGGATGTCGTGATTAGGCGCGGTCTTCGTGCGCCCGGTGTCGGCCGGCCTCTCCCAGTGCATCAGACCTTAATCCGAGGAAACATCGCATGTCCGAAAAGATAACCATTGCACTTGCCGGTAATCCGAACGCGGGCAAGACTACGATTTTCAATGCAATCACCGGCGCCCGCCAGCATGTTGGTAATTGGCCCGGCGTGACCGTCGAAAAGAAGGAAGGCTCAGTAAGAATTGGTGACTATGACGTCAATGTTGTGGACCTGCCCGGCACGTATTCTCTTACAGCGCTTTCCGTCGAAGAGATTATCGCGCGGAATTTCCTGCTCGAATCGGGAGCTGACGTGGTCATCGACGTGGTGGACGCATCCAACCTTGAACGGAACCTCTATCTCGCGGTCCAGCTCATGGAAATGGGCGTCAAGCTGGTGCTGGCCCTGAACATGATCGACGTGGCTCGCGGCCGGAATATTCACATCAATGAGCGGAGCCTTTCCGATTTGCTCGGGATTCCGGTCGTCGCCACCAACGGCAAGAAGGGGGTGGGCATCCAGGACCTCCTGGACTCTGCGCTGCGGGTTGCCCTCACCGGTGAAGGCGGCGCGGGCCAGCAGCGGGTACGCTATGGCACTGAAATGGAAGAGGAGATTGCCAAGGTCGAGGCAGTGCTGAGCACGGCACGGCCCGACGCCAATTCGGTGTCACGGCGATGGTTCGCGATGAAGCTTCTGGAGGGCGATCCCGAAGTGGCGGGCTTGCTCGAGGCGGCAGCTTCGACGGAGAAGGTATTTCAGCAGGTGGAAGCCAGCCGGGCCCACTTGGTGGGTGTGTTCGGAGACCCGCCCGAGATCGTCCTCGCCGATGCTCGGTACGGGTTCATCTCGGGTCTGGTGAAACGATCGGTTCGGATGGAAGCCTCCGATAGGGTCTATCTGAGTGAGAAGATAGACAAAGTGCTCACCAACCGGCTTTTAGGTCCGATCATTCTCATTCTTGTGCTTTACGGCGTGTACGCGTTCACCTTCCAAGGCAGCGAGTGGCTTGTCAAGGCATTTGAGTCCTTTTTCGGCTGGCTTGGCGATGCCGCACGGGCCGCGATTCCCGAAGGGTTGATCCAGTCCCTCATCGTCAGCGGTATCATCGATGGCGTCGGCGGAGTGCTCGGCTTTGTTCCGCTGATTGCCTTCATGTTCTTTGCCATCGCAATCCTCGAAGATACCGGATACATGGCCCGTATCGCGTTCATGCTCGATCGGGTGCTCCGAGGGTTCGGGCTGCACGGCGCTTCCATGTTGGCGCTGCTGGTTGCAGGCGGCTTGGCGGGCGGCTGCGCGGTGCCGGGCATCATGGCCACTCGGACGCTGCGGGAACCCAAAGAGCGACTCGCCACGATCCTCGTCATACCCTTGATGAATTGCGGAGCGAAACTACCGGTTTACGCGATGCTCATTGCTGCGTTTTTTGCAGGAAACAAGGCGGGGCTGATGTTATTGCTCACCCTGATCTCGTGGGTCATGGTGCTCACCGCCGGCAAGATCATCCGATCAACGGTGCTGGCAGGCCCATCTGCACCGTTCGTCCTCGAGCTGCCGCCATATCGCGTACCCACACTCAGAGGGCTTCTCATTCACACGTGGGAGCGGACATGGATGTACATCAAGAAAGCGGGAACGGTGATTCTCGCGATTTCGGTATTGATATGGGCCTGCATGACATTTCCTGCTCTGCCGGAGGAAAAGGCCAAGGAGTACGAGCAGAAGACCGCCACTCTGACTGAAAGATTTCTCGCGGAGCCTGAGGTAAGCGGATACTTCAAGTCGGAAAAAGACATAAATAAATTTGTCGAATTCCGCACCAAGCTCCGAGAGGGCCGCAGCGACGAACTGCGGAAAGAAAGCCCTGCATTCTTCAAACTCGCTGAAGTGTTGGCTGCCGAGGGGGGGGCTCCCTCCGCCAAAGACAAAGATCCTCAAGTTGCCGCCGTAGCAGAGATGTACGACAGGTACGATAAGGAGCGAGAATCCATCGAGCACGAGAAGCAGACCGCACAGCTGCGCCACTCCATCGGGGGCCGCCTCGGCATGGCCTTGGAAGTGGTGACAAGGCCACTGAATTTCGACTGGCGCACGAATGTCGCGTTGGTGGGGGGATTTGCCGCCAAAGAAGTGGTGGTCTCCACCCTCGGGACGGCTTACAGCCTGGGTAAGGTCCAAACGGAAGAAGCGACGGGCCTGTCCGAGCGCCTGAGTCAAGAGCCGGGATGGAATAAGCTCACGGCATTCACACTCATCCTGTTCGTGATGTTCTATGCTCCATGCTTCGTGACGCTCGTCGTGATGCGCAAAGAGACGGGCACCTGGAAATGGCCAGCGTTCGCCACGCTCTACACAACAACTCTGGCTTACATCGTGGCGCTCGTGGTGCACACCGCGGGGTCGCTCCTCGGACTCGGTCTGTCGTAAGAGGATTTTATACCGATGCGTCGGCAAGAGAGTAACATGGCCGGTGCAGGGGCGCACCCGCGTGTGCGCCCGGAAGCCGGGCCGACACATGGAAACTATCTCAGAATCCGCACAAAAGCTGCCATCGTAGCACGAATATCCCTCACCCC
>JAIWNO010000164.1 GCA_020216785.1 Desulfomonile sp. | reverse complement strand
AACCCTCTCCCTGAGGGAGATGGGACCAGGAATCGGCTCCACAGGCCTCCCTCTCCCACTGAGAGAGGGCCGGAGTGAGGGTGACAAAGACGGACCCCAGACTCGATCGTGCTACGATTTTCAACTTCTCCCGAGTTTTGAGACAGTCTCCATGGGGCGGCCTCTACCGAAAGCCGTTGATGACACCTGTTTGAAAGCGCATTCGTATGAAAGTCGTCGCCATGAGCACCTTCTATCGGGTGTGCGTATGGGGAGGTGCGGAGGGGAGATGAGTCTCCCCTTCGCAGGATGACGCAGCGTGGCGCTCTTAATACCCATCTCCGAGGCAAAGCCACGGAGTGTTCACCGAAGCCGACGGCTTTCATGATTCGTTGTGCCCCAAAACCGGGGCATGGGAGTTGGCATTAATCGTTGCTGGGGCGGCCGGTTGGTCGCCCTCGCTGTTTCCTCCTCCGAGGCCCTCTCTTGGATTGTGGAACGAGGCCCTATAGCAGTTGCCAAAAGTTCTGACCGAATCGCAGGTCCTTTGGTGGGTGTCGGAGGTCCCGTGAACGAAGATTCGACGGCCTTGCGTTGCTCGAAGTGAACGGGTCCTCCCGACACCTTGGAGAAATCAATCGGAAATTATTTTTGGCAACCGCTATAAATTCCCGAATTCGCGTTCATTCGATCGCCTTCCACTGCTTCTCCCGTCACAGTGCCGGTATTCCAAGGCCGCCGGCGTACCGGAGCCTTCGTCCGAAGGCCACAGGGGTCCTGGACACACTCCTCGCACTCGTTGGCGGAACAAGGATCGAGATGAATGAGCACTTCTGCCTCGCCGTGGAAGTGTTCGGAGAAAATCGCCTCCAGTTCCTTTACTTCCCGGTGTCCTTCGGCGAGTGGAAGCTCGTTCGGCACGATCAAATGAAAATCAACGTGGACCCGGGTTCCGGCTCGCCACGCCCTGAGCCGATGCACATCGATCCAAAGGTCCTTGCGGTAGCGTGCGAGCAAGTCGCAGATCTCCTCAAGGAGCGTCGGGTCCGACGCATCCATAAGCCCCTGGAAGGACGCCCGGACGAGCTTCGTCCCCGTGAACAGGATGTTCACGCCCACCAAACAAGCAACCACTCCATCGAGCCGGGTCCATCCCGTCGTGTACACGAGCGCTAATCCAACGAGCACTCCGGCGGACGTGTACGCGTCGGTCAGAATGTGCTTGCCGTCGGCCTGCAGCACGAGAGACCGGGTATTCTTGCCCACCTTGACGAGCGTTACACCCAGAGCAAAATTGACGACACTCACCCCCGCGAGGATCGCCAAGCCCACGTCGAGGAAGGGAAGCTCCCGGGGGCTTAGAACCTGTGCCAACCCTTCCCGGAAGATCCCCGCCGCAGCGAGAAGTATGAGCGCTCCCTCGAATCCCGCGGAAAAAAACTCGATCTTGCCGTGTCCATACGGGTGGCTCTCATCCGGCGGTCTCGCGGCGACTACGGCGCTGGCAGCCGCGAAAGCATGGGCGACCACGTTGATGATCGATTCGAGAGCATCCGACAGAATAGCAGACGACCCAGTGAGGAAATAGCCATAGAATTTCACGCCCATGAGGACGACGCTCAGTCCAAGCGCCGACAACATCATCGTGAGGTTGCGCCTCAGGCTCAAGGCGGTCGGTGTCGGCTCGCGGCCGGACGGACTGTCTGCCAACATGGGCAAAGCCACCTAAAAATCATTCTTTGCGGGGGCTTGTACCGACGAGACACGGTAACGAATCAGCCGCCTGCTTCCATAGTAGCGCATCAGAAGCTTCAGGAGAAAGTCAAAAGCACCGGGTACTGAATCCGCCAATACTATAAGATTGATTCATAAATACTTTCTCCCCAAGCCACCAAGTACGGCGAAGTGTTTCCCCACGCGATATCCTTTGTAGCTGGATTGATCCCCGCCCGTTATCCCAGGCCTCGCGAGGAGGGCGGGGATAAACCCCGCCCCCAACGGCTCTCTGCGCCGAGAGTCAACGCGGCACGAAGTTATAGGAATCTGTGTCGAGCATTGCACCTTGATACTTATACTAAATTACCCTTTTGCCCTCCCGGCAGGGGCACAGGCACTGACATAAGACTGGTGGACGTCGGTCAATGCCCTCTCAACCTCCCATCTTCCGCCAGAGGAGAGGGTTTTCGAACTCCCCGCCCTTGGCGGGAGGGGAAAGGGGGTGGGCAGTAATCGGCGCAAAGCTCAACACTGGCGATTACAGTTCCCACTACGTCGCGTTGGGGACATTCGAATCGCACCGTAATTTCATACAATGCTTCTCCCTTGTAACAATCTCCAGCCCGCTTCTACCTCGTCTCATACTGTTGCTGCTCACATGGAATAGACCTGGGGCGCAAGCGGCTTGGTTTTCCAGTAATCCGGATCATGCGACGGGACCACTTCCGCGTCGATGTAGTCCATCACCTTGAAAACATAGAGGGCCGTAAGTGAGCGCGGTATGTCCCATGCCAAGCCGGGTGGAATCGCATCCCTCATGTTTTCAACGGTGTACATTGCATCAGCGGCAAGAATGAGCGGCTTGCCGCCGGAGCGCTTCACCAGTAAGGATTGGTGGCCTTCCGTGTGGCCGGGCGTGGGAAATGCCACGACGGTCTTGTCGCCGAACACATCGAATACGCCGTCAATCGCCTTGATGTTCAAGTCCTTCATGACTTTAAAGTCTTCAGGAATGTACGCGGTCTTCTTTCCCGATTCCACAGCCTTCTTGATAGTCTCAAGCTCGCTCTTCTGGAAATAGATGGGGACGCCGGTGCCCTTGAAGTTGTCGATCGCGCCTGCATGATCCAGATGTCCGTGGCTGATGATAGCGGCTTTGAGGTCCTTCGGCTCGATGCCCAAGTGCTTCTTAAGCTGGATGTGGAACTCCTCATAGTCTTTCATCACCGGGTAGTACGCGTCGGTGACGGGTTTGCTCCAGTATCCTACCGGATCCTTGGCCACCATGGCGTTATTGCCGGTATCGAAGGCAACCCAGTCGTTCCCGTGGCGCACCACAAAGAAGGTCACGGGGATGTCGAAAGGGCTTCCGACCCTCGTATCTTTGAGCAGGTATTGGGTTTGGGTCTTGAGGATACCGCAAACGAAAGCGTACGCTTTCACGTCCGCGGCAGGTTGGGATGCTGCCTGAGCCGTGCGCCGTAGACCGGGACCAACTGCCGATTCCGCCCCCAAAGTTACCGCCGTCGCGGCGGCTATTTTGAGGAAACCTCGTCGGGAAAGCCCGTCACTCATTGTGCTCGCCTCCTTTCCTTGGCCATAGGGTTAATCCCAATGTGTCATTACGAGTGAGCGACCGGGAGAGTCGCGGGAGCGACATGTCGCGCGGGTAGACCGAAAAAGAATTTGTTGCAGTGAGGATTCCGCGGTAACGTTCACGCAACTTCCCTCTGGAATAAGTAGATGTGGAAAAAGAAGATGTGCTGGAATCCGCACCGCCCGGCTGAGCGGTCCTGAGGCCTACCGCGACGCGGATGCAACAACTTTGCCATTGCATGAAAACCGCTTGGGTTGAGGCCTAATTTGACGCAAGAAGCGGGCCGGGGGGTGTGGTCATCGCGATTTTGCAATGGTAACCTGAGGCGATTCTCACGGAACAAGGAAATGAGCAACATTTGACGGTTTGACTTGCTATTGCATTAATGCAGTTGTATTGCACGCGTGCAATGGACCGCGAGAGATGCGCCGGTCCCAAAAGAACTTGACCGGCCGGAGCACTTACCGTACATTGCCGACTCGGTACGGAAACGGCGCGGTGCACGGCGCGCCGCCGGCACGATCTCGAAGGAGAGCATGCGAAAGCGACGGCCAAGATTCCTTTCCTGGTGTCTTGTGATACTCTTGCTGGGGATCACGGGAGCGACGGATATCGTTTGGTGCTTTAGGGCCGACGGCAGCGTGGGGCTTGAATCGGAGCCTTTCCATCCGCTTGCGGCCGATGCCTGTTGCCACTCCCACGGCGACTTTATTTGTTGCGACCACACAGAGTGTCGAGCGCACCTTCTCGTCTTCGATCATTTCCTCCAATCGGACCTCACCAGTGTCCGGGCAGCGCGCTCCGCAGGCCCCGGAACATTGTCGCTTCCGCCGACGCCTGAGCGACTCGCTGGAGAGCGGCACCATTGCGGGCCCACTTCCCTCGCGGTTGCCCTGCCGGAAATTAACTCGTCCGTAGCCTCACTCGCAACCGTTATTCTCCTCATTTGAAAATCACCTGATCTCATTCAGACGCATCGAAGGCCGGAATCGTTGATGGTTCCCGAGTAGTCCTATGCCGCGTGCACGCGGCTCAAACGAACGGAGTGCCTTTCAATGAAGAATATCATTGCCATAGGTGTGGTCTGTCTATGTCTGGTCTCTTTCGGTACAGCCGAAGCTCAATACAGGGCACAGATCGACCAGGCATGGAAGCGTATCCAAGCCCGGCAAGAAAAGGCGTATCCGCCTTCCAAGAAAATCGACGTGGATACCTCCAAAAAAGGTAAGCAGAACAACGCCCCTCTATGGCGGACGCCGGACTGCTGGTCTTGGTGACTCGGGCTGAGCAGGGATTCACCCGATGTTGGATGCGGCCGGAGTTGACGCTTGGGGGCCTGCGGCTTCCCGTGAGCTTGCCTCAACAGGGTCGCACTCGGCAATTCGCGGGGAGGGCCATTCCCGCGGCCTCCAAGTCCGGCCCGGCGCACGGAGAGCAGAGAAAACCTCTGAAAGAGAGTGAGCAATGTCGAGAAAGGAAATTGTCGGCATCTCCGCTGTCATCGCTGTGGGTGTGCTCGCAGCCGTCTGGCTGGGCCTGACGGAGAAAAAGGCCGTAAGCGGCTACCACGATGCCCATCATGGTCACAGCCACGGTTCAGGTGCCCATAGCCACGATCACTCCGACGATCGAGGTCCCCACGGAGGCAAGGTGCTGCGGGAAGGGGAATTCGAGTTAGAGTTCGTCATATACGAGAAGGGTGCCACTCCTCATATACGGATGTATCCGTCCTACAACCACAAGCCGCTGGATCCTGCAGAGGTCGCGGTTTCGGTGGAGCTTGAGCGTCTCGGCGGAAGGGTCGACACGTTTCGATTTAAACCGGGGAACGGGTTTCTTTACAGCGAACAGGAACTTGAGGAGCCGCACTCCTTCATCGTGAAAGTGGCGGCCGAGTGGAAAGGAGAGAAGTTTGACTGGGAATACTCCCAGTATGAGGACCGGCTCACCGTGCCGGCGGACCTGGCCGCTAAAATGGGATTGGCAACCGAAACGGCCGGGCCTGGCAGAGTTGTCTCGGTATTAAGTCTCCCCGGCGAGATCGCGTTCAACGCCGATATGGTCTCCCATGTGGTCCCGCGTGTTCCCGGCGTGGTCCTGGAGGCACGCAAGAACCTGGGAGACATCGTGCAGAAGGGTGAAACGATTGCCGTAATTGACAGTCGCGAGCTGGGAGAGGCCAGAAGCAAGTATCTTATAGCCATCGAGCGCGAAAAGCTGGCCCGCTACAATTTTGAGCGCTCCCAACGACTCTGGGAAGCCGATACGGTTGCCGAAAAAGAGTTTCTCACGGCCCAGAAGTCCTTCCTGGAAGAGAAGATCGAACTGACATCAGCGGAGCGCAAGCTGAAATCTCTCGGACTGTCCGAAGCGGAGATCACCGGCCTCGCGAAGGGCAATGATAATGATCTTACCCACTACGTGATTCGTGCTCCTTTCGATGGAGTAGTCATCAAGAAGCACCTTTCCCATGGCGAGTGGGTCAAAGAAGATGCAGAAATCTATGTGATTGCCGATCTTTCCAGCGTCTGGGTGGACATCATCGTTTATGCCAAAGACATCGGCGGCGTTCGCGTGGGCCAGGACGCCAAGGTAACGGTTGATTCAAACGGCGTCGAAGGTGTCGGTAAAGTCTCCTATGTGGGGCCGCTCGTGGGCGAGGACTCTCGAACCGCCAAGGCTCGCGTGGTTCTTCCCAATCCGGACGGTCGGTGGCTCCCGGGTCTCTTTGCCAAGGTCGAGCTGGTCATGCACAATTCCTCACCCGCCGTAGTGGTTCGGAACGAAGCGATTCAAACCTGCCGCAACAAGCCGGTTATATTTGTCCGGTATGACGACCGGTACGAAGCGCGCCCGGTGCTTCTTGGACGTTCCGACGGGAAGCACACGGAAATACTGAAGGGTCTTTCTGCGGGAGAGCATTACGTAATGAAGAACAGCTACGTTCTCAAGGCTGAATTAGGGAAGGCCGGAATGTCGCACGAACACTAGGGATTGATCATGGTTGGCAAAATCCTGAAATTCTCCATCCAGCAACGCTGGATTATGTTGTCTCTCACATTGTTGATGGCAGGTTTGGGCGCCTATAATCTCAGCCGCTTAAATATTGATGCGGTACCGGACATCACGAACACTCAGGTCCAGGTCAGTGCCCAGGCTCCCGGTCTGTCCGCCCTGGAAATTGAGCAGCGCATCACTTTTCCAATTGAAACAGGGATGGCGGGGCTTCCTCGTCTCGTAAAAACCCGGTCGCTTTCACAATATGGCATCGCGCTCATAACGATGATCTTCGAGGACGGAACGGACATCTACTTTGCCAGACGGCTCGTCAGCGAGAGAATTCAGGAAGTCAAAGGCAAGCTGCCTCCGGGAATCGAGCCTGTAATGGGACCGATCTCAACCGGTCTGGGCGAGATCTTCATGTGGACGGTCGAGGCTTTGCCCGGCGCCACGAAGCCGGATGGGACCGCATACACCCTCACCGACCTGCGGACTATTCAAGAGTGGATCATTCGGCCTCAGCTGAGAAACACGCCCGGTGTAACGGAAATCAATACAATCGGCGGCTATGAAAAGCAGTTTCATGTGACCCCCGACCCCTACAAACTTATTGCTTACGGGCTCACCTTCGGGGAGGTTATTTCCGCGCTTTCGGCCAACAATGCCAACGTCGGGGCCGGATACGTGGAACGAAGCAGCGGACAATATCTCGTCCGAGTGCCCGGCCAGGTGACCGACCTGGAGGACATTGGAAACATCATCGTAAAAAATGTCCGCGGAGTACCGATCTTCATCCGTGATGTCGCCGCCGTGCATTTCGGAAAGGAGCTTCGACTGGGCACGGCCACAAAGGACGGCGAAGAAACGGTTCTCGGAACCGTGTTCATGCTCATGGGTGAAAACAGCCGTGCGGTGGCCCGCCGCGCTGCCCAGAAGCTTGAAGAAATCAACCGAACACTCCCCAGGGGTGTGGCGGCCAAGGCGGTATACAATCGAACGACTCTTGTGGAAAAGACCATCAGCACAGTCTCAAAGAGTCTCACTGAAGGAGCGATCCTCGTTATCGTGGTTCTTTTTCTTTTTCTCGGCAACGTTCGAGCCGCGTTTATTACAGCGCTGGTAATTCCTCTCTCGATGCTGTTTACGGCTACCGGAATGGTGACGAGCAGGCTCACTGCCAATCTTATGAGTCTGGGCGCGATTGATTTCGGCATTATCGTTGACGGCGCGGTGGTGATCGTCGAAAACTGCGCTCGGAAACTTGCTGAAGCGAGACAAGCGCTCGGAAGACCCCTGACACAGGATGAGCGCATAGCGGTCATATGGGAGGGATCGCAAGAGGTGCGAAAACCCATGCTCTTCGGGGAGGTCATCATAATTATTGTCTATTTTCCTATTCTTGCTCTTACGGGAGTTGAAGGGAAAATGTTTACGCCTATGGCCTTGACCGTCCTGCTTGCGCTGACAGGGGCATTGATCCTGTCGTTTACCTTTGTTCCCGCTGCGGTGGCCTTGTTCTTGACGAGCAGGACTGTCCACGTGGAAAACTTCGTGACGAGAAGCGCCAAGCAAATATATCGCCCTCTCTTGCAGCTTGCTCTCAAATACAGGGTATTGGTTGTGGGGACCGCTGTCGTAATTGTTGTGGTGGGCGCTGTCGCTGCCACCCGCATGGGAAGTGAATTCGTTCCGACGCTCGACGAGGGCGATGTGGCGATCCACACCATGCGCGTCCCCGATACGAGCTTGTCCCAGGCTCTTGAGCTGCAAACAATTCTCGAGAAGACCCTGAAAGAGCGCTTTCCGCAAATCGAGACGATAGTTGGACGGGTGGGGACCTCGGAGATCGCTACGGAGCCCCATCCTCCCAGCATTGGCGATAATACGATCGTCATGAAGCCTCGAAACCAGTGGCCGAACCCTGATCTCCCGAAGGCGGACCTGGTCAAGCAGCTCGAAGAAGAAGCCGGCAGGCTTCTTGGCAGCAATTATGAGTTCAGCCAGCCCATTCGGATGCGTTTTAATCATTTATTGGCCGGTGTCTTCAGCGACGTGGCCGTGAAGGTCTTCGGCGACGACATGGCTGTCTTGCTGCGAAACGCGGAGGATGCGGCAGAACTGGTGCGGGCAATACCAGGAGCCTCTCATGTGAGGGTTGAGCAAGTGACGGGACTGCCCATCCTCACCGTTCGCCTCAATCGAACGGAAATGGCTCGATACGGACTCAATGTGTCGGACGTCCAGGACGTCGTAGAGATTGCCGTGGGCGGAAAGGGTGCTGGTCAGGTATTCGAAGGGGACCGTCGCTTCGATATTGTCGTGCGACTTCCCGAGGAGTTGCGCACGGACATCGAGGCTATCAAACAGGTCCCCATTCCGCTGCCCAGACAAGAGCAGGCGGTGGAGACGGTCCGATTGTCGGCCGTTCTTAGCGAAGACAGGCGGCAACGGGCTTTCGTCACTCTAGGATCTGTGGCCGACTTGGCCGTCGTGGTAGGCCCTAATCAGATCAGCCGCGAGGATGGAAAGCGCCGGGTTGTCGTGACCTGCAATGTAAGAAATCGCGACCTGGGCTCATTTGTCGAGGAGGCACAAAGAAGAATCGGTGAGGGATTGAAACTTCCGGCAGGTTACTGGATCACCTGGGGCGGCGAGTTCGAGCAGCTTCTCTCGGCCGCCAAACGCCTGGAGATCGTGGTCCCTCTTGCGCTGTTCCTGATTCTCGCCCTCCTGTTCACCGCATTCGGATCGCTCAAGTATGCCTTGCTCGTGTTTTCCGGCGTGCCTCTCGCATTGACCGGCGGCATCGCCGGGTTGTGGCTGAGAGACATGCCGTTGTCTATTTCAGCCGCGGTCGGATTCATCGCCCTCTCCGGGGTGGCGGTACTCAACGGACTGGTCATGATAACTTTCATCAAAAAGTTGAGAGATGAGGGGAAATCCCTTGACGAGGCAATAACCCAAGGGGCCGTCACACGCCTTCGTCCGGTGCTCATGACGGCATTGGTGGCTTCATTGGGCTTCGTGCCCATGGCCGTCGCCACGGGGACCGGGGCGGAAGTGCAGAAACCTCTTGCTACCGTTGTGATAGGCGGACTCATATCGAGCACGCTGCTGACGCTTGGGGTTCTTCCCGCCCTGTATTCGTTGCTGGAGCGCTGGAAGAGATTGGACGAAGCGTCTTCGGCAACCTTGGACAAATAGCAGCGCCTTGGTCGGATATCCGCATAGGCCGCATTCTGTTTGGGGCTCACCTGGGTGGTTCTCGGAAGTTTTTATGGAATAGGGTCATACTGCCGGACAAGCCGGCAGGGGCCCCGTAAGTCATCCCTCATTACTTTCGAGAATTGCTACAAATGCTTGCCTGGCTCAATTTCTGCTCTTGGAGGATGTTTGATGAGAAAACTCGTTGTCAGTCTTGTTGCACTTATTGCAATGGCCGTAATCCCGCCCCTTACGCTTGCGCACGAAAAGTCGTCGAAGGAATCCAAGGAAACCAAAGGAGAGCGGGTGTATTGCTGTTGGGGCAAGGGAAAATGCGATAAACAGCACACGAAAGACGAATGCGACAAAGAGGGCGGTAGGGTCGTCGGCAATTGCAGGGACTGCAAGTAGCCTACCCTGCAGTGTCACTCTGTCATCTACCAGGGATGATTTTCGAGACCATATCCCTTATTCCCGCGCCAAGCTGTTGAAGCGGGTTGAGGA
>JAIWNO010000163.1 GCA_020216785.1 Desulfomonile sp. | reverse complement strand
TCACCGATGCGGGTCCGCGACTCGCTGCAGGTTGTTGGGGCGTTGGAGCGCCGGTCCGAGACGCTTCAGGGCCCCTGAAGGATTCGAGCACGAATTTGCCGACCGAATCGCGGCCGCCGGCTGGTGGTGGAGCAGGAGCGGTATATTGTCGCGCCAGGGGACTGTCGGCTTGAGGCGGGACCGGGCTTCCCCAGTGCGACTTGTCGGGGCTTGCGGGTACCCTTGCCGTTACATAGCCCTTCTCGTCCGGCACCACAGGCTGGGGTGAGGTCCGACTGGGCCGTTGAAGCGCAGTGCTCGTCCGGGGTGAGGTTGCGGTCGCCGCGCCGGGATCAACGTAGGGCATCGCGGGGGGCAGCACGGTGGGAGCCGGTCGCGCTGCAGGGGATCCCGGTGCCGCAGGCGCGGTCTGCCGCGGCATGGACGTATAGTCTTCATGCGAAAAACCGAGAGCGCTCGGCCGCGGTGCCTGTCCTGCCGGGCGGTTGAAGTCGGACGCCTGTCCCCCGATCGAGCCGGGCGCGGGTATGGAGCGTTCTCGCGAGGGCTTAACCAGGGGCGGTCTCTCCGTAGCACTCCTGGTTTTCGCTCCCGAAGACTTTTTTTCGCGCGCCGGTCGCGTGCTCTCTGTGACTTTATCCGGCTGTGCCGCTCCCGCGGATGATCCTCCGAACGGCAACCGACTGACCTCATTCGACGCAGTACGAGCACGTCCGGCGTCGTCGCCCGCGGCGGGCTTTACCGATTGTTCCTGGACAATTCTCTCGGCTGCAGCAACCCGGGCTGCGTGATCGGCCAATACGTCCGTTTCTGCCCAGGCCGGCTTCGGCGTCACAGCCGCGGCAAGTCGATCGGGTGAGATTTCGCCGTGTGCGTAGACAGTGACGAATACGCACGCGAGAACAAGCCCCGCTCCCAGAGCACTAACCCTCAGCATCGTGTCATCCCTTGCGGACAAAAGTGAGAATTTATAAGAATGTTACAATACAGTCATTGGTATTTCAAGGACTTTCCAGCAACGGTTTGCTTGCTTTTTTCTTTTCGGTGTCATATAACCATAGGTGTCTGGGTGGGCGAGGCGACCGCCGGCGCGACAAGCGCGGGAGGAAAGTCCGAACTCCGCAGGGCAGGATGCCGGGTAACCCCCGGTGGGGGTAACCCCAAGGAAAGTGCCACAGAAAGCAGACCGCCTTCGATTCATCGGAGGTAAGGGTGAAAGGGTGAGGTAAGAGCTCACCGGTTCCCGTGGTAACACGGGAAGCCAGGTAAACCCCATCCGGAGCAAGACCGAATAGGGAAGCGTTTGAGGGCGGCCCGTCCGAGGCTTCCGGGTAGGTTGCTCGAGGCGGCGGGCAACTGCCGCCCTAGATGAATGGTCGCCACCCGATTCTTCGGGAACAGAATTCGGCTTATTGCCCGCCCGGACCCTCCGCAGGAGCGGATATGGCAGACAAGCCGACAGAAACCTCACAGGACAGTACGCAGCAGGCCGAACGAGAGACTCATCCGGCCCGCGCCGGGGGGAAGAGAAGAGCGGTCAAGGCCTTAATCCTCCTTATTGTCGTGGCAGTCGCGGGCATTGCGACGTGGCGATTTCTCCTGCTTTCGCCGGACTTCCAGTCACGAGTAACCCAGGGTCTCAAGAGCTTTCCGTTTACTGCTGCCGACGCGCCCTTGGAGCCCGCTCCGGCGCAGGAGAAGCCGTTGACTCCGGCGATCACGCATCGCCAGGCTGCAGCGCTTGTCTCGAAAGAGGATGTTCTCATGGCGGTGGGCAGGCGTCCGGGTGATCCGGCACACGCGCTGCTTCAGTCGCTTGAGCGCCCTGTTGTCGCTCCTGCCGGGGAGGGAAAAACGCCATCGCCGGAGGAGCAGGAAGCCTCGGCAAAGCTGCCGGCGGCGAGTGAGCCTGGGCCGCTTCCTCATCAACCGGAGCAATCTGCCGTCGCGCTGCAGCCCGCGCCGCAGCTCGTAGAGACCCCCATCGTACTTCCGCGGGAGCCTGGATCGCCTAAAAAAAGGAAGAAGACACAGCGCGAGCTCGCTGTTTCCCCGCCTCCGAAGCCTGCTGTTTCGGAGCCCACCCCCAGCATCGTAGAAACGCCCTTGCCCGAAAAGGGGCCTGCGCGAGCAGAAAAACCGGTCGAACAGCCTGTCGAGAAAGCTGTGGAGAAGCCGGCGAGCCGCGTGGCCTTGCTCAAGCCGCCTGAGCCTGAAGGCGAGTCAAAAGCGGAAAAGTATCAGGTGCCGGGCTCGCTCAGGGTGGACGTCCAGAACTACAGGGGAGCAAAGGTGAAATGGGGTCTGTTGGTGGTCCTGGACGACTCGGCCGTAATGGGCAAGAAGTTGAAAACATGGGAAACCAGCAGGCTTGACGTCGGGTCTCAGCTGGTCTCAAAATTGCCTTCGGCCCTCACTCCCGGGTCGAAGCTCTCGGTTCGGGACTTCTATTGTAAGAAGCAGGACGATAAGAAGCCCGTACGGCCGCAGCCCTGTTTGAGTCGCACGTTGTACCCCTGGGGCGAGCTGCCATGTCGCGGACTTGAAGAAAAGCTCAAGAAGCTCGACCCCGGCGGCGAAACCAACCCCTGTGCCGCGGTCGCGTACGCGTTGAAATCCGACATCGCCGGTCTTGGTGACTTGAAACCACGGGTCCTTATCGTCACCGCCGGCGCGAAGCGATGCAACCTCAAGGAAGTACTTGCGGAGACTGACAAGAAGGGCGCTCGGGGTGCAGTGAAGATCGACGTGGCTGCTCTGGGAATGTCAAAGAAAGGCTTGCACGATTACACGGCGCTTGCTGAGAAGACGGGCGGCATGATCATGAAATTCGAGCGGCCGGCGGACCTTGAGCCTGCGCTCGCGCGCTATACCAAGGCCCTGCAGACCCCCGCGATGAAACAGATGGATATTCAGGGAGAAAAAGTATCACTGAAAATCGGGAACGGCGAAGAGCTTACACTCGCTCCCGGCACGTACACGGTCGTCCTTCCCCAGATGCCCGGACTCGACCAGTCCAAGCGCACCATCAAAAACATCAAGGTCAGCTCGGGTCAGACGAGCGTGCTCAACGTCAATATCACCAAGGGCCGCGTCGAGGTGACGAAGGGGACCAAATAGGCTTTCCCTCACTGCGCCGCGAGCGATGAAGCGACTCTCTCAACCCTCCGTCAATCCTATCATCGACTCGCCGCCGTTCTGTATTCAGGAAAAGGTCCGGCTGTCGGAAACGTGGTCCGCGTTGTCGGCCGTCGCTGTTGGTGTCGCTGTCTTGGCCTCCTGGCAGTGGCTCGCTCCCGGGCCGTCGCGTGGTGTGCCGTCTCTGACGCTGTTGCTCATCGTCTCGGTCAGCTCAGGGGGTTGCTATATCGCGGTACGATTTGTGTCGTACTGGACGGCGCGGATTGTCGTCACACAGACTCACGCTCCGGTGGGGCGAGTGCATCCCGCGGCGAGCGGCGAGCTGCCCCGAACAGCCTTTTTCATAGTGCTTCTTGCGCCGGGGATCGTCTGTGCGCTCTGCTATACCCTGGTCGCAAATGCGGCAGCAGCGTTCGGGCCTGAATTCCGCCTCGCGGTCGCTGTGATAGCCGGCGTCGCGGTCCGCGACGTGAGGGCCGCGTACCATGTCATGATGCTCCCCTCGTCGCTTTGGTTCAAGGAGAAGCGAGACGGACTGGAGGCGCTGCAGCTTCTGGATAAGAAGCAGCGGACTTGACTTCGAGGAACGGCTCCAGCTGCTCCAGTTTCTTCCTGCCGATTCCAGGAACCCTCGCTACGTCTTCCACTCGATCAAACGGACCTCTCGTGTCTCTTGTCCGAACGATGTTCGCCGCCAACTTCGGTCCGATGCCCGGCACAGCCTCAAGGTCCTCCGCTGCGGCCCGGTTTACGTCGATACGCAGTCCCGCAGCCATCAGCAAGGCGCCGCTCATTCGGTGGACCTCGATGTGCCGGCCGTCCGCGTTAATCCGGATGGTTGAGCCACACGGCACTGCGTACCGGAACTCTGATGTGTCGGCGCACCGAACGCCCAATTCGGTCAAAACCGCGTGCGGCGGCTTCGGCTCCCGGCAAAAGATAGTACCGAGGGCTTCATTGTCCATCACCACGTGATAGACACAGCGCGCCTCGTTGGTTGCCGAGCCGGAGGAGCGCAGCATAGAGACATCGCCGCCACGGCCGATGAAATGCAGTGCCACAATCGCAAGCGTCATTCCGGCAAGCGCGTGGAGGGGCGTTATTCGTCGAGGCTTTTCCTCGTCGCGAGTCATCAGTCCCCGACCAGTTCCATTTGGAGTTTGTAATCGATACTGTCGACGAGGGCGTCCCACGAAGCCTGAATAATGTTGGCGCTGAATCCCGCCGTCCACCAGCTCCGCTCGCCGTCGGAAGACTCGATCAGCACTCGCACGGTGGCGCTGGTGCCTCTTGTTCCTTCTATCACGCGAACTTTGAAATCGGTGAGCACCACCTCGCTCACACACGGGTAAAAGGTCTGGAGCGCCTTGCGCAACGCCAAGTCTAATGCATTGACCGGGCCGTTGCCTTCCGCCGCGGAAAATTCCATCTTGTCGCCGACAACGATCCGCACGATCGCATCCGAGTAGGTTTTGGTGTCGCCTTGTCTCTTGGCATTGGTGACCTGAAAGCCGTGCAACGTGAAAAACCGGCGGTGCAGACCCAGCATCCGCTTGAGGAGAAGCTCAAACGATCCGTCAGCGATGTCGTAGTGCGCCCCTCGGGCCTCGAAGTCCTTTATCGCCTTGAGGATTTCCGCCACTCTCGGGTCGTCGGAATCAAGCGGGATGCCGTATTGCCGCGCCTTTTGGACCAGCGCTGTGCGGCCGGCTTGCTCCGATACGGAGAATGAGCGGGTATTACCGACTATCGCGGGGTCAATGTGCTCATAGGCCGCAGGGTTGCGGACCACGGCGCTGGAGTGAAGCCCAGCCTTGTGAGCGAATGCACCCGCGCCGACGTACGGTTGTGCTCTGAACGGAGTGCGGTTGGCCATCTCATCGACGAATTCAGAGACATGCTTCAGCATCCGCAGCCGGTCAGGCGGGAAATCGAGGCGGCCCATCTTCAGAGCCAATGCAGGAATCACCGATATGAGGTTCGCGTTGCCGCACCGCTCGCCAATGCCGTTGATCGTTCCCTGCACATGAACCGCGCCGCCTTCCACTGCAGCAAGGGTCGAAGCGACCGCAGTCTCTGAATCATTATGAGTATGTATTCCCACGGGAACGGAGATCGCTTCGACGACCGCGCGAGTGATTGCCGCTATTTCAGCAGGCAAGGCGCCGCCGTTCGTATCGCAAAGCACCACCATCTGTGCGCCTGCTTCGGCTGCCGCGCCCACGCACGCAAGAGCATAGTCTTGATTTTTCTTAAACCCGTCGAAAAAATGCTCCGCGTCAAAAATCACCCGTGAAAACCGGGATAAAAGATACGCGACCGAATCGCGGATCATCTCCAAATTGCGCTGGAGTGTAATCGAGAGGATCTCTCTGACATGGAGGTCCCAGCTCTTGCCGACAACGGTCACCACGTCGGTGCCGGCTTCGACAAGCGCACGGACTTGCGGATCTTTTTCAGGGCTTAGTTCCGGTCGACACGTGCTGCCGAACGCGACCACGCGGGAGTGATTCAGACGCAACTCCTTTGCTGCCTGGAAGAACCGGCGGTCCTTCGGATTGGACCCCGGATATCCGCCTTCGATGAGGTCTATGCCGATCTCGTCGAGCTTCTTGACGATTCTGAGCTTGTCGTCCACCGAGAAGGTAAGTCCCCATGTTTGGGCTCCATCCCTTAGGGTGGTGTCGTAGAGTTCGATCGATGCCACTGTGATCTCCGGGGCCGTTTCGGAAGGGTCTGTCGCCTGAGTGCTCTGCAGCCCAAATTCGATATTCTATTCTTTTGTGATCTCTCCCGGCTTTCGTTAGTCTTTGCAATGGGTCGGGCATCCTGCCTGTCGTCCATTTCCGGATAGACAGGATGTCTGTCCCATCAATACTGTCCGCAATTGGCGCCACATCGGTGAAATGGAGCACTAGCCCACTTTATCCAGGCCGAAAGCGTCGTGAAGGGCCCTCACGGCGAGTTCCGCATACTTCTTCTTGATCACGCACGAGATCTTGATCTCCGAGGTCGCGATCATTTCGATGTTGATGCCTTCCTGCGCCAGGGTCGAGAACATCCGAGCGGCGACACCGGAATGGGATCGCATACCCGCGCCGATAATGGACACCTTGGCGATGTCGTCGGACCCGAATACGGCTCGTGCGCCAAGTGGCTCTTTAACTTTTTCGCAGAGTTCCAGGGTCTTGACCAGGTCGGCCTGAGGTATGGTGAAAGTGATGTCGGTTATCCCGTCTGCGCTGACGTTCTGGACGATCATGTCCACGACGATATGTGCGTCGGCGAGCGCGGAGAAGACCTGAGCGGCAACTCCCGGCTGATCCTTGAGACCGGCTATGGTGACTTTGGCTTCCTTGATATTGCACGTCACTCCGCTGACAATTTCCTTTTCCATGAGAGCGTTCTCCTCGGTCACGAGCGTCCCTTCATTGTCGTTGAAGCTGGACCGCACAACGAGGCGGACCCGGTGATTCATGGCCAGCTCCACGGCGCGGATATGGAGCACTTTGGCTCCCGCCGAGGCCATTTCGAGCATCTCCTCGTGTCCGATCCGGTGGAGCTTGCGTGCTTTGTTGGTGATATTGGGATCGGTGGTGTACACCCCGTCCACGTCGGTGTAGATCTCGCACAGGTCTGCCTTGAGACCGGCTGCAACCGCGACTGCGGAGGTGTCTGAACCGCCCCGGCCGAGAGTGGTGATGTTGCCGTCGGGGTCCACGCCTTGGAAGCCTGCAACAATGACAATGTAACCGTCGTTCAGGTCTTTCAGGACCTGTTCTGCGCCGACGTCGGTGACTCGAGCCGCGGTAAAAGCACGGTCGGTTGCAATTGGGATTTGCCAACCGCAGTACGAGCGGGCTTTGTATCCCATCGCATCGAGAGTGATCGCCAGCAGCGCGATCGACACCTGCTCGCCGGTGGAGATGAGCACGTCCATTTCACGTTCGTTCGGCGGGTTTTTGATCGACTTGGCCATGTCGATGAGTCGGTCGGTTTCGCCGGCCATAGCGGAGACCACCACGACAACCTTGTTCCCTTCGTCGTGACAGCGGGCGACCCGTCGGGCCACGTTGGCGATGCGTTCGAGGTTGCCTACCGAAGTTCCTCCGAACTTTTGGACGATAATTGCCATGAAAAACGCTCCGGATTCACTCAATAATCTCAGCAGCTAACGGAAGCTCTCGACAATCTCTTCGATTCGCTCCTGCCAGGGTCCCGTAGGATCGCACTGAATCGAAATCAGCCGCGAGTTTGCGCTCCCCGCCGGGCGAATGACGACGAGCAGCGCGTCGGTCCGGACATCGCGAAGCTTCTCCGCCCATTCGATCACAAGTGCCCCGCCCTCGTCCAAAGCATCCTCGAATCCGAGATCGCCGAGCTGGTGGGGTTCCAACCGGTACAGGTCTGCGTGATGCACCGGAAAGGCGCCCTCAAATGTGTTGACGAGCGTGAAAGTCGGGCTCACCACTTCATCCTGCGGCACATCAGCCGCTGCGGACACCATCCCTTTTGCCAATCTCGTTTTGCCGGAGCCCAACTCTCCTTCGAGCATTACCACGTCGCCCGGCCTGAGCACCGCTCCAATGGCCGAGCCTAACGCGATGGTTTCCGCTTCGGAGTTCGTTGTCAGCTCCCACATCCAGACCATCCGGCGCTCACGCGCAATTGCGCATCTACCAAGCCGTTCGAGCGCCAGCAGACAAAAATACCTTTTTGCCGCAGCACATGCAAGAACTTCCGGACCGGCACCTCAAGTTCAGCGGCAAAGCAATTTCCCGAATGATCTTGCGTTAAAACAGTCTTCATGCTAGCATAATTTGCGATTTTCTGTGGAGAATGTGTGCAGATCAAAGAGGATATGGACCACGCTCCATTTTGTCGAGGAAGGATGCAGCGCGACTGAGCGAGAGTGAAAGTCCCTTATCAGGCGCGTTTTCGTTTACACCTTTTCCTGATGTCGGCGCGGGCCGAGCGCGGGACCCGACCGGCGACGCTGCCGATTGAGTGGCCGAGTGATGGAGGTTATCGGATCTCTGCTCTCCTACGCCGATGGGCATCGTGAGCGCACGGGGCGTCCCTTCGTGACCTTGAGCTACGCGCAGAGCCTCGACGGCTGTATTTCGGCACGCGCGGGCGAACCCCTTGCCTTGAGCGGTCCGGAGTCAATGCGACTTACCCACAGCCTCCGAGCGCATCACGACGCAATCCTCGTCGGAATCGGAACAGTCCTTTCAGACGACCCCCATCTCAATGTGCGCCTCGTGGAAGGAAAGAACCCTCAGCCCGTGGTGCTTGACAGCCGCCTCCGAATCCCACTGAATGCCGCACTTCTGACTACAGACTCACGCCGACCCTGGATCTGCACGAGGGAGAATCCTGACTCTGAACGGGTGAGGGAACTGGAGAAGCTCGGCGCCCGCGTCATGGTGTTGCCGTCCACCTCGAGGGGTCAGGTGTGCCTAAGCTCGCTCCTCAATCGGCTCGGCGAAATGGGGATCAACAGTCTCATGGCCGAGGGCGGAGCGCGCATCATCACCAGTCTGCTCCTCGATCGGCTCGCCGATTTTGTGGTGCTCACTATTGTTCCCGCATTCATCGGCGGCATGAGAGCGGTAAGCGAACTTGGTCAATCCGACCCCCAGCGGTTCGTCCGCGTGACCAATCCTCGCTACGAGCGGCTCGGAGGTGACCTCATCCTGTGGGGCCGGCTGGGCTAGGCGAACCATGAACCGGTTGGTGGTCAGGTTCACAGCCCCGTACGGTATCGCAGTGGAACAAGAGCCACTTCCGGCCCTTCCATCCGATTCGGTGCTCGTTCAGACTATCGCCTCCGCAATCAGCCCGGGGACAGAACTGCTGGTCTACCGTGGCAAGTGGCCCGCGGGGATCGCTGTGGATGCATCCATCACGTCGCTCGCCGGCGAATTCGCGTATCCTCTCAAGTACGGCTATTCGTGCGTAGGGAGAGTAATTGACTTAGGCTCGGAAGTGCCGAGGCACTGGCTCGACGCGATGGTATTCGCTTTCAATCCGCACGAGAGCCACTTCATTGCGGACCCCGCGTCGCTTATTCCAGTTCCCGCAGGCCTCTCGCCGGACTCGGCTGCGATGCTGCCCAACATGGAAACAGCCGTAAATCTTCTCATGGACGGACGGCCGGTCATCGGCGATCGGGTTGTCGTATTCGGACAAGGTGTTGTGGGCTTGCTCACGACGGCGCTCCTGTCTCGAATGCCGCTGTCCGGACTGGTAGCACTGGACCATTTCCCTCTCCGTCGAATGAGGGCCGTTGAGATGGGCGCACGGACTGCGTTCGACCCGCAGTCACCTGACCTGTTCAATCTGATCAAGGAGTGCTTCGACGGCGGACCGGCGGACCTCACGTACGAGCTTTCCGGTAATCCCGCGGCGCTGGACCAGGCGATCTCGGCTACCGGCTTCAACGGCCGCGTTGTCGTGGGATCGTGGTATGGAGCCAAGAAAGCTGAAATAGATCTTGGCGGATATTTCCATCGCAGCCGCATCAGCATTGTCAGCAGCCAGGTGAGCACACTCGCCCCGGAATTCACCGGGCGGTGGACCACAACAAGAAGGTTGCAGCTTGCCATGAGTATGGTAGAGAATATTCGGCCGACCGGTCTCGTCACTCACCGGCTGCCCGTGAACCGTGCGGCCGAGGCATTTGCCCTGCTCGATCAACACCCCGAAGACGCGATCCAGGTCATACTTTCGTACGAGGACGTGTAATGGTTTCCAACGACAATCGTTCCTGCTACATGGTCGCGGTCAAGAGGGATTTCGTGGCCCGGCATCGCTTGGTTGGAGGCGACTGGGGACCCGAGAATGAGTTCCATTC
>JAIWNO010000162.1 GCA_020216785.1 Desulfomonile sp. | reverse complement strand
GCATCACTACCAGGTCGAGGTGCAGCTCGAAGGTCCGCAGCTCGATCAACATGGATATCTCCTCGACATCGTCGACATCGAGCAACGCCTCGAAAGACTCGTCACGCGCTACCGCGACCAGACGCTGAATACTATGCCCGAGTTCGAAGGGCTGAACCCCAGCATCGAGCATTTTGCCCGCATTTTGTGGGAAGGGATGCTCGCGGGCGGCACACCGGCAAACCTTATCGCGCTTACCGTAAAGATCTGGGAAAACGACATCGCTTGGGCCTCGTTCCGCCGGGAGATCGCGTGAGAATCGGTCTGGTCATCTATGGCCATCTGGAGATCGTTACCGGCGGTTTTCTCTACGACCGGATGCTCGTGAATCATGTGCGCTCCCGAGGGGATGACGTGGTGGTGTTCGCATTGCCGTGGCGGACGTACCCTCGGCATCTGGGCGACAACTTCTTCTCTGGTCTGGCGAGAAAGCTGGAGAGCGCGAACCTCGACGTCCTTCTCCAAGATGAGTTGAACCACCCCTCACTCTTCCTGCTCAACCGCCGGCTGCGAGGCAGGGTGCGCTATCCGATCGTGTCGATTGTCCACCACCTCCGATGCAGTGAGCTGAGACCGGCGTGGCAGAACACGCTTTATCGCTGGGTTGAGAAGCATTACCTGGACTCGGTGGACGGCTTCATATTCAACAGCCAGACTACCCGCAGGGCAGTGGCCGAAGTCCTGGGCGGCGTCAAGCAGTGGGTGGTCGCGTGCCCCGGCGGCGATCTGCTGAAGCCCTCGGTGAAGCCGGAGGATGCCCGACGCCGGGCGCTGGAGCCCGGCCCGTTGCGAGTGCTCTTTGTCGGATCGCTCATTCCCCGGAAACAGCTTCACACGCTCATCGAAGCGCTCGTGCAGGTGCCCCGTGATCTGTGGCGCCTTGATGTGGTGGGGTGCCTCACCAGCGACACGACGTACACGCGTAGGATCCAGGCTGCAATTGACGAACACGGGATTGGAGGCCAAGTCTCATTCCTGGGGACGCTCACGGGTGACGAAATGGCACGGCGTTGGGCTGCGAGTCACGTCCTGGCAGTCCCTTCGTCGTACGAGGGCTTTGGGATCGTGTATCTCGAAGGCATGGGGTTCGGACTGCCTGCGATAGCCTCCACGGCAGGAGCGGCCCACGAAATTATCACCTCCGGGAGAGACGGGTTCCTGGTTCCCACCGGCGATGCTCGCAAAATTGCAATGCATATTCGCGATTTGGCAACAGACAGGCAAAAACTCGCACAGATGGCCGCGGCAGCGGTGCTGCATTTTCGCGAGCACCCCACATGGCAGGAGAGCATGGCGTCTGTTGCGGCTTTTCTCGACGAGATGGTGCGTTGATCATGGCAATACCCGACGAATACAGCTTCGTGCGGTATCTTTCCTCCAAGAAGAGCGTGGACGACAGGGCGCTCAACGAGCATGTTCGACGGCGTCTGGTCGACTCCCTGAAAGAGCGCGGCGACCGGCGGCTTGAGGTGCTGGAGTTTGGTGCGGGGATCGGCACGATGATTGAGCGGTTTCTCTCATGGGAAGCGGTGGACCGACTCGCGTACACCGCGCTGGATCTCGAGGCGGACCTCGTCGCCGAAGCGGAGCGCCGCGCGGCACAGTGGGCCCGGGACGCGGGCTTTTCTGTGGAGCAATCAACGGCGGGCCAAATCAGAATCACTCGCGGCGATCGCGACGCGGTACTGGAATTCAACCAGTCGGACCTGTTCAACTTTCTTGAGCGCACGAGCGGACGCGGGCGCTGGGACCTCCTCATTGCCAACGCGTTCCTGGACCTTGTGGACTTGCCTACCGTGGTCCCCCAACTCGGAGCGCTCCTCGCGGCCGAAGGGCTTTGTTATTTCACGATCAACTTCGACGGAGCAACCATCTTCCAGCCGGACATCGATCCTGAGCTGGACCGCCACATTGAGGCGCTCTATCACGAGACTATGGACACCCGGGTTATCGCCGGGAGGCCTTCAGGCGAGAGCCGCACCGGACGGCATCTCTTCGGTGCGCTGCGGGCCGCGGGGATGGAATTGCTGGCTGCAGGGCCTTCCGATTGGGTGGTCTTCGCGGGGCCGGAGGGATACCCCGAGGACGAAACGTACTTCCTTCACCACATCGTTGACACGGTGCGGGGGGCGCTGGAAAACAACCCGAAGCTCGATTCTTCGCGGTTCAGGGATTGGATCGACCGGCGTCACGAGCAGATCGAACAGGGCTCATTGGTGTTCATCGCGCACCAACTGGACTTCCTTGCGAGGCGCATGGCTAAGCACACCTTTTCACAGGTACGATGAATCACATTATCTGAAGAGCGCCAGGATGATTATAGCAGTTGCCAAAAGTTCCGACCGAATCGTAGGTCTTTTGGTGGGTGTCGGGGGGTCCCGTGAACGAAGATTCGACGGCCTTGCGTGGCTCGAAGTGAACGGGACCTCCCGACACCCAAGAGAAATCAATCGGAAATTATTTTGGCAACTGCTATAGTGGGGCCGGTGTCTCTGTCGGCCATCAGTCAAGGACCGGCACGGAGGCCGGCCCCACTATGAAGGGTGGCAAGAGCCACTATCTGAACAGGAAAAATGTGAGACCCGAATTACGAAACAGCGTGCTAAGGCATCCGTCTGAAGCGGGCGAACAGGCCGGGGTCCGCTGTGTCCTCGTACACCTCGATCGATGTGAACTCATCCGGGCTGTCGAAGCGCACGTACATCACCTCGTCGGCGGATTGCATCTTGCGTCGATGCCGAAGCTCATGTCCGGATAAGGACCACGTGCCTTCGTGGATAGTGTCGATTCCGTTGACCCGCGAAACCCGGCGGAACGTTCCGTCCCGGTTGTATTCCATAATGAGAGTGAACGAATTAGGGCCTTCGAGCACGAACGACCGTCCTCGATAGCCGTCTCGGTAAGGTTTTCCCGGCTCTTTGGTTTCGAAGATGACCCACCTCCCGACAAGCCTGGCGGCGTCTTTGTCGAGAGCGGACCGCTTCTCTTCTGCGAGGGCCGGTAGAACGAACAGCGTGCAAAACACGCCAATCCAGAGCACAACCGCAATCTTCCTCATTGCCACGGTGTCTCCTTTTCGTCGGGAAGGGCCCTGGCGGCCCGGTAGGCTGCTGTGATAAAATGCCGCCATCGCGGGCGCAATCGAGCGAAATCGGTATACATTACTGAGGAGAGTTTCGGCAGAGCGCTAAATCGCATGAAGTCGACATGCCGGCTCAAAGGAGCTTCGGCTTTTTTCGTTATCGCTTGTAGCATGGATTGACCTGCCGGGCAATGGATGAGATTTCCGATTGATCAAATCTGGGTCGATGACGACGCGGCCGACTACCCGCTTACCCGCGAAATTCTCCGAACCGCTTGCGGCATCGAGGTGCTCACCGGCCGCGCTGCTGCAGAGGCGGGCCGCACGCTTGCTCTCGAACCGGACCCATTCCTACGGGGGAAACGAATCCTCAGGCTGGTCAAACACCGCGGAGCGTTTGTCAAACCGTGTCCAGGCACGAGGGAATACATCTGCTGCGGCCTGCTGATTCTCCACATCGGCCAGGGCTGCCCCATGGATTGCCGGTACTGCGCCCTCCAGGTTTACTTCAACCGACCGGTGCTCGAAGTCTTCGTGAATACGGACGACCTCTTCTCGGAACTCGCTGCGTTCCTGGCAGCGCACCCTGACGGGTTCCATCGTTTTTGCACGGGAGAATTCACCGACTCGCTCGCTTTGGAGCCATTAACAGGGGTAGCACAGCGCCTCGTGGAGTTTTTTTCCGCGGTGCCGAGCACAAGCCTCGAGCTGAAGACGAAGACGAATTTCGTGGGGCCGCTTCTCGACCTCAACCCGTTCGGACGAGTGATCTTGAGCTTTTCGGTTAACGCCGACACAACCGCCCGACGGGAGGAGCTGCGCTCCGCGCCGCTGAAAGCGCGGCTCGCGGCCGCGGCACAAGGCGCCCGGGCCGGGTACCGAATTGGGTTTCACTTTGATCCCATCATCCCGTCGGAGGGCTGGCAAGAAAGATACGCACACACAATTGACGAAATTTTCGACGCGGTGCCGCCCGAAGTCGTCGCGTGGATTTCTCTGGGAGCGCTGCGCTTCGTTCCGGCACTCAAAGATACTGCCGGCGCCCGGTTTGGTCCAATCCCGTACTTTCACGACGGCTTTGTCGCCGGGCTCGATGGTAAGAGCCGGCTGCATGTGGACCGGAGGATCGAGATCTACCGCTTCATGAGCGAGAAAATACTTAGCCGCGCTCATTCGGTCCGGAACTATTTGTGTATGGAATCGTCCTATGTATGGCGACAATCCCTCGGCATGAGGATGGAATCGAACGACGCTTTGGCCACATACCTGAATGCAGCGGTTGCAGGAGAGGTGCACGCCTCTTGACGTCGGATGCTAAGCTTACTCCAGTATCGTGGAATACCCACGCGCTCTTGACGCGATTTGCCCTGCGATCGGCCGAGTGGGATTTCCTCGATATTAAATGCTCGGTCGTCCCGCTCCAGGAGCTTCTTTTTGCTGCCGGCAATGCGCTTCAAAAGCTGGTTCGTCGGCACGCTGAAATGCTTGCTGCCAAAGGCTGCAATGCAGTTCCCGGGATGGAGTCGCTCCCGGATATCGTTACGCCGCGAGGTTTTCTCGAAGCGCTGCGCCTCAACCCGGAGTTCAGCATTCACTATGTGCGAAGTCTGAAGCTTCGCGAAGTACCCGCGGACAGTCCTCACGACGCGAGCAGGTCCGGCCCGCCAAGCCCGGCCTACGTGCCGACACCGGTCGGAGAACTTATCTCCGCGCGGCGGATATTGAGCACATTCTCTGACGAGCCCGATTGGGGTATCGATCAAGATCTTTTTCTCATACCTCAGTACGGCTACGGCCCCCAGCCGTACGGCCCTCCTACCGGAGTCAGCTCCCAGGCGCCGTTCCACATGGCATTCTTTTTCGAGCCGAGACCACTCCTGTGGGCGATGCCGAGCCTCAGGCGGAATTTCATGGAAGAGCGCATCCGTCTCTTCTTCGCACTGGCGGACCTTGCCTTCCTCCGCGGGATCGATTACTGGGGCTGGCGCTTCACCGCGTGGGCGATGCATTACTTGCAGGACCTCACTCAACCGTACCACGCGCGGGCGCTGCCGTTCTCCATATTCAGGCTGTTGAAGCGGCTGATTCGCGCGGGGCGGCTTTCGGGGCTCGCAGAGCGCCACGGCAACATCCTGCGGAACCGGCACATGCTTTTCGAGGCCGCGGTCCATTGGCTCCTCAACGATGCGCTCAAGAGAGGCTCGCATCGTAAGCCGGTCAAGGCGCTCTCCCACGGAAACGACTGGAAGGCCCAAGATGTGAACGCGGTCATGAAGCAATCAGCAAAGATAGTCTCACGGCTCGCGGCTCGCGTGAACGCAGCATTGGAAACGCTCATGCGAGAGCCGCGACTCAATGATCCTTCGTATTCGCTGGATCATGACCGCTCCTACCGGATTGATTTGACGCTCCCGCAAGCGGCCCTCGATCGACCTGAGAGTTTCGAGCGCTTTCTAAGCCTTGTCGCCGTCTGTTTGAGCGAGGCGGGAACGGTCACCCGTTACGCGGTGAGGACGGGAGCGTCGTCCGTAGTGTCGGATGGCGCGTGACTCGTGTGCGCGGCCAATCACATCTTGACAAAAAGGATAGGACAATTGTACGATTAGACAGTGAGTGCCGTACCCCACGCACTGAAGGGAAATGGGGGAGACGATGGACCGGACCAACTGCTGGGAATACCTGAAATGCGGCCGTGAGCGGGAGTGCCCTGCGTATCCTCAGCATGGCCGAAGCTGCTTCGCGGTCACGGGAACTCATTGTAGAGGAGAAGTGCAAAAGGACTACGAGGCAAAAATACTTAAGTGCCGCCAAGCCTGCGATTTCTACAGACACATGTTCGGGTTGTCCTGAGCTTCCCGGCGGTGATCAGGCCGACGGCAGTCCGTTGAGCGCGACGTGGTACTCGATTTCATAATCTCGGTCACGCATCTTGCGCGTTGGAGATTGCTTCGTCGCTCCGCTCCTCGCAATGACAATTCCGGGCGTGTCATTGCGAGCGAAGCGAACCAATCTCCTGCGACAAAAATACGCAACCGTATTTAGGAAACGGAGCGCTTATACAACTCCCATGCCGATTTCGGCTTTGGTGCTCATATCAATCAGGTGATGGGAGAATCCCGGAAGACGCGTCGGGCCTCTTCCAGTTCTGCGCGGGTGTTAAGGTTCACTACGAACCGGAGATTTTCGTCAAAACAGCGGAGATCGGTCTCGGAAATCTCGAATACGTCCACCTGATCGAGAATGTCGATGATTTTGAGGTCTCCTCGGTCCAGGAGGCCCTCGATGTGCGGGATACATCGGATCGAGTAGATTGCATGAAGCGGTTCCAGGTGCTCGCCAATGCGCGGGATCACGACGTCATGGTCGTTGACCCGTTCGGTCATGAAGCGAATCGGCGCGGGATCGAGAAACGGCATGTCACACCCTACGAGGAACCCGAAATCTCCTCGACAGCGCTTGAGACCGGTGTAGAGGCCGCCCAGGGACCCGCAGCCGCTCCTGATATCCGGGAACATTGGGAGATTCAGGAACCGGAAGTCCTCAGGGTGGTTCGTAACGACGATTATCTCGGGAAAAACCTGCTGAAGGGCCGTGACGACGCGCTCGATCATCGTCAGGCCCGCGATGCGAAGCAGGGCCTTGTTAACGCCTCCCATTCGCCGGGACTCGCCGCCTGCGAGCACAATTCCCGTGATAGCAGGTATATTTGGAGCATAAACCGGCTCGATACGCTCATCTGCATATGGATTCACGGACCCGCTCCTCCAAGTTGCCGGGCCGCGATGTTGATTTGTCTCTCAATTCTGCGGCAATTCCTTCTCGGTAGGTCTCTGTTCTGAGATCGAAGGGATAACTCCATTTAGTTAGCGTCTACGCGTTCATCTCCCACCTGCCGTCCGCGGCCCCGCTGACTCCCTTGACGTACAGTGCGAAATCATCGGGGTTGCTTGCCGCGGCCAACGCGGTCTCATACGTGACAAGCTTGCTTTTGTAGAGCTGCAAGAGCGACTGGTCGAACGTTTGCATCCCGTAGCTCACATGGCCGTCCGCGATAGCGTCCCGGATTTCTCTTGTGCGAAGGGGGTCTGCCACGCACTCGCGTATCCGGGACGTTGACAGGAGGACTTCCACAGCCGGCACACGGCCGCTGCCATCCGCGCGCGGGAGCAGACGCTGGGAAATGATGGCCTTGAGGATGCCCGCGAGCTGCAGTCGGATGGCGTTCTGGTGCTCGATGGGGAACACCGAGATAACCCGGTTGATCGTCTCGGTCGCATCGAGGGTGTGCAGGGTGCTCAATACCAAGTGACCGGTTTCCGCAGCGAGCATCGCGATCTCGATGGTCTCCAGATCGCGCATTTCACCTACGAGGATCACGTCCGGGTCTTCACGGAGGGCTGCCCGGAGGGCACTCTGAAAAGAGAGCGTGTCGGTTCCGACTTCGCGCTGGTTGATGATCGCCTTGCGATCTCGATGGAGGAACTCGATGGGGTCCTCGATGGTGATCATGTGGCAGTTGCGGTACGAGTTGACGTAATTGATCATCGCTGCGAGTGTCGTGGATTTGCCCGACCCTGTGGTGCCGGTAACGAGCACAAGGCCGCGCTGTTCCATCGCGATCTTCTCGATAACGAGGGGAAGGCCGAGGTCTTTGATCTGAGGCGGGTCGGTAGGAATGGCGCGGAATACCATCGCGATCGTGTCCCGCTGGTTGAAGACGTTCACGCGAAACCGGGCCACGTCACGCACCGAATAGGCCATGTCAAGCTCTTTGGTCTTGGTGAAGATCTCCCGATGTCGCTCACTCATTACCGATAGGGCTACGCGCCGCACCTCGTCGGGAGTAAGCCGCTCTTCTCCGCGAATGGGCGACAGCATACCGTTAATGCGCGCCACAGGAGGGAGCGGGACCTTGAGATGGACGTCCGACGCGCCCATGTCAATAGCTTTCTTCAGTACCTCATCAAGATCCATAATCAGTCTCCGGATTCGGAAAGGTCCGGGGTGTCGTCGCCTTTTCCGGTGGCCGCGGTGAGGGAAATACCCTTCATTTCCAGGAGCCGGTTCCGTAGTTCAGCAAGGATGTCCGGGTTTTCCTTGAGGAAGCGCTTGGAATTCTCCCTGCCTTGGCCTATTCGCTCATCCCCGTAGGAATACCATGCGCCCGATTTGTCGATGAGGCCGTTCTCAACGGCCATATCGAGGACCTCGCCTGCGATGGAGATCCCTTCATCGTACATAATGTCGAACTCCACCTGTCTGAAGGGTGGCGCAAGCTTGTTCTTCACCACCTTCACCCGCGTGCGCGCACCGATGATGTCTTCGCCTTCCTTAATTTGGCTGACCCGGCGCATGTCCAATCTGAGCGACGCGTAGAACTTCAGCGCATTGCCCCCTGTGGTGGTTTCGGGGTTGCCGAACATGATCCCGATCTTCTGGCGGATCTGATTGGTGAAGATCACCGCGGTGTTCGACCGCGAAATCGCTGCAGTGAGTTTCCGGAGGGCCTGCGACATGAGCCGCGCCTGAAGCCCCATATGAGCGTCGCCCATCTCGCCCTCGATTTCGGCCCTCGGCACCAGCGCGGCCACCGAGTCGATCACCACAACGTCCAAGGCGCCGGAGCGTACGAGAATCTCGCAGATCTCAAGCGCCTGTTCACCGGAGTCCGGCTGGGACACGAGCAGCTCGTCGGTGTTCACGCCGAGTTTCCTGCCGTATCGCACATCGAGCGCGTGCTCCGCGTCGATGAACGCTGCAAGACCGCCCTGTTTCTGCGCTTCTGCGATGATGTGGAGGCACAACGTCGTCTTGCCGGACGACTCCGGGCCGAAGATCTCGATGATGCGCCCCTGGGGAATCCCCCCTACCCCCATTGCGATGTCCAGGCCGAGCGAGCCTGAGGGAATGGTCTTCACGTTGGGTATGCCGGCATCGCTCCCCAGCTTCATGATGGACCCTTTGCCGAACTGTCGCTCGATTTGGCTGATGGCCATGGTGACAGCGCGATCTTTTTCCGACGAATGCGGGGTATCGACCGGATCGTCTTTGCGTTTCGACGGTTTTGCCATATGGCTCACTCTCCTTCGAATCATCGCTGCGAGCGAGACGCGTTGGCGCTCCATTGGAGCAATACGACGGCATATCTCCAGCTGCAAGAGCGGGGCGGGTATCCCTTGATCGGGTTCGGGACAACCTCTGCATGCCTTTTTCACAGGCAGGATGCCTGTCCTGTCAACACTGGGGTCTCGCAAATGCCGCGGCAGTATACCACGAACCGACCGGCAGCGCCGCGGCCGAATTAATCCGTTGGCTGCACCGACGCTCTCTGGACAATGATTCTTAACCAATGATACGAGGGATTCAAGATTTTTGGTGAAGGACGCGCTTCCGTACGCTGCACAGGAGGTTGACCGATCTTAAGAATGCACGTTGTTTCAGCCAGTAGAAGGACCGATATACCTGCCTTTCACGCACAGTGGCTTGCCAACCGGCTGCGCGAGGGATGGGTGCGCGTGCGCTCGCCCTTCGGCGGCGGGGTCCACGAGGTGTCGCTCAGACCGGAAGATGTCATCGCGATCGTCTTCTGGACAAAGAACTCGGGGCCGCTTTTGCCGTTCCTCGATAAAGTGCTCACAGCGGGACACTGCTTCACTTTTCTTTATACCATCAATAACTATCCCTCGTTCATTGAGCCTCGGGTACCACCGCTTGAGCATTCGCTCCTCATGGTGAAGACGCTGGTGGAGCGCTACACCCGATCGTCCATTCGGTGGCGGTACGACACCATCGTGTTGACCAACCGGCTGGATTCCCGGTGGCACGCGGGCAATTTCGTCAAGCTCTGTGAAAAGCTCGCGCCGTACGTGAGCGAGTGTA
>JAIWNO010000161.1 GCA_020216785.1 Desulfomonile sp. | reverse complement strand
TCTTCAGCTTCTGCGACTATTACCGCAAGACAATCCGGAATATGGAGCGACTCGTGCCGGACTACGCGCGGCCGACCGAGGCCGAGTGCCGTGAACTGGCGGAGGAATTGGCGGAGATCGCCGCTCGCAGTGGTATCAAGCTTCTGTCGTGCTCGCACGAGTTTCTTGTTTCAAGCCGCATCGACAGTGCCCGGTGCATCGACCCGGAGTTTCTCTTCCGCGTGGTGGATTCGGTTGAGCGCAAGCACGCCTTGAGCACGCTCAAGACGGCACCCACCCGAAAAGAGTGTCGCTGCGTCGCGTCGAGAGATATCGGAGCGTATGAGACATGCGGTCATGGGTGCGTGTACTGCTACGCCAACGCGGAGCCTGAGCGTGCTGCGAACAATCTCATGCTCATCAGACCCGACTCCCCTACCCTCGATCCTTCGGGTGGCGCGGCTATAACGGCCGCCGGGAATGATGCCCGTCTGTCCGGGAGAGGAGGGCACCAGGGAGCAACCGTCGTTCACGCTGAAGCGGGAACTCAGGAAAGACGGCTGGATTCCTGCTTTCGCAGGGATGACAGGGATTCGCTGTCCGAATGGGGCAAGAGTTCCGGCAAGTGGGATAGAGGCCCCCGATGACCGTGCGTTCGATCGTGGTGTTGACATCAGCGCTAAGTTTGATAACTACCGTGAGCCTCTCCTCTTCCGTTGCCGAAGATGAGGCCCCTTGCGTGATCGGACTGTGGAGACTCGTAGCCGCCATGCCCGCGGGGGTGGTTGCTCATGAGGCTTTGGTGCCGCCGTCGGACCAGCTTCAGTACTGGTTCACCCAGGACCAGACCGTCACGGTGTCCCGAGAACCTCACCCGACAAGGAAACTAAAGAAGGGGGTGTGGAGTCAAAGGGGAAATAGATTGCTCGTTTCATGGGAAGACGGATCGGCGCTTGATTTGGTGATAGTGAGAGCGACACGTAACGGGCTCATCGTAGCCGGCTTCGATCTCAGGCCGATCTGGTACAGATTCAGCAGGGTGTTCTGAGTCCGCGCACCGGCAAACCGACGCTCCGGCGCTTCATCCGGCCCTGTGATACGCCGCTCGGGTCGTGGTATAATATAAAAAAGGATGGGCGAAGGCCCGACGAGAGAGCATGATGCACCCCCTCGACAAGCCTGAAGACCTCGACGAAGCTGTACTCGACGGCGACGCGAAATTCGAGGTCCCTTACGAGGCGGATTACTTTCGGCCTCCTGCCGGGTACAGGGAAGAGCGAGGGGACCAGTATCTAAAATACGGTATCGCGGTAGCGCTCGTCCTGCATGTGGCGTTTTTTGTGCTCCTACCGCATGTAGTCAAGGTCTCTCCGCCCAAGAGCTTCATCAAGGCGGGCGAAAACGTCACTCCCGTGAGGATAGTGGAGTTTCTCAACCCCAGGTCCGCGGAAGAGAAACCGCCCGAAGACGCGAGCGCCATTTCGGATCGAAATCATACGGTCCAACAGGAGCGCCTTCCCAAGCCCACCCCGAGGTCGCTTCTCGGGGCCATTGCGCCGCCCCCTCGGATAGCCGCCCTGGCTCCGCCCCAGGCCCCTGAGGAGCTGGAAAAATCTGAGCCGGAACAGGTTGAGGAGCCGCCCGAGCCTAAACCAACGCCGTCACGCAAGCCTGCCGCCAAGAAAACGCCTGAGACGAAGAAGCCTGCAACAGCTCAAAACGGCAGGGAGCAGCTCCGGAACAGATCCGTGGACCTGCGCCCCACGCGGCAGGAAATCGCTCGTGCGCTTTCAGGGGTCGGCGACGGACGCGACCTGTATCCTGACGGGGACGCGGAAGAAGCCGTTGTCGACATCAACACCCGCGAGGTGGGGTTCTTTTCGTACCTGCTCCACTTGAAGCGCAAGATCGAGGGCGTGTGGGTCTACCCGAGCATTGCCGCTCAGTCGGGGATCGGCGGAGAGCTTACGGTCGAGTTTCTCATTGCCAACAGCGGACAGCTCATGAATGTGAGCCTCATGGATTCCTCCGGGTCCGCGATTCTCGACGAGTCCGCTGTGAAGGCTATCCGGTCCGCAGCGCCGTACCATCCTTTCCCGCCTTCGCTCAAGAGCAAGCGCCTGCGCGTGCGGGCAAAATTTATTTACATCACGCAGTCCAGCTTCCGGCGGATCATGTAGCTACTCTTCGGCAGCGCTCCGAACCTTTTCCGAGTACGATTTCGCATCCATAAGCTCGTCGATTTCGTCAGGATCGGAAGGTTCCACCAGGATGAGCCAGCCGTCCCCGTACGGGTCATCGGTAACGGCTTCGGGGGATTCGGTAAGCGGCGTGTTGCATTCAAGCACCACGCCGGATATTGGTGCAATAAGGTCGGTTACGGCCTTGCTCGTCTCGATTGTCCCGAAGGGAGCGTTCCTGGTGATAATGTCATCAGGTTGCGGCAACTCAATGTAGTCCACTTCACCCAACTCTTCCCCGGCGTAGGCCGTGATGCCTATGGCCGCCTGGTTCCGTTCCAGCTTCACCCACAAGTGGTATTCGGAATAGAGTCGATCACCGGGAAAATCCATCAGTACGCCCTCCTCAATCACATCACCGGATCTTTTCGTGGTGGCCGGGCCGGATGGGTCGCCCCGGCTAAGGACCGGTGCCGCACTATTGCCCGCGAACCGTTCGGATGTCAATGCCTATTCAGTGAGGCTTGAAAGGGTTGAAAGAATGGGTTCGATCGGCTATCATTTTTATTGTGAAGGTTGAGTATGCCGATCGTGAGGCCCGCCGTCGGCGGTTCCCTGTCGGGAGCGGATCCTTGCGGCAGCAATGGGATTTCCCAGGTTGGAGGGGAACGATATGCAGGGTCGTTGTAAGGGATTGGTGTTGGCGCTTGTTCTGTGCGCTCCTTTGCCATGTGTGGCCGGGGAGTTGTCGGGCAAGCTCGAACGTGTCGATCTGGCCACCGTCACCCTACGCACTCCCGATGATCAACAGCTCGTGCTTGCAGTGGACCCGGCGGACAGGGAACGGGCGGCACCCTTTCTCGGCAAATCGGTCATGGTGCAATACCGGACCGAGCAGGGCGCCAACAAGCTTGTAATGTTCCGCGGGTGTCAGGTTCAAGCCGGTCGATAGACTCACCTCCTGCTGCGGCGCAATTCCGAGATCGGTCTTCAGTACGCCATTCGCAGATGCGCTGTAGCCCGTTGTCTCCCCGCCCTTGAAGAGAATAGTGGGGCCGGCCTCCGGAGAGTGTCTGAAAACTCCCAGAAACGGTGAAATAGTGGCACGACCCCCCTCACCCTACCCTCTTCTCCCTGAGGGAGAGGGACCGGAAACCGGCTCCCAACGCCTCCATCTCCCACTGGGAGAGGGCCGGGGTGAGGGTGACAAAGACGCATTCCAATTTCAGTCGTGCTACGCTTTTCAACTCCTCCCGAGTTTTCAGGCAGTTTCTCCGCGCCGATCCTGACCAAATGGCCGGCAGAGACGCAGGCCCCACTCCTCATCAGTACCACCAGGCAAAATGCCTGAGCGCATTTGTGAAATCCGGTAGATCAATTCAGAAATGCCTTTACATGGTCGTCATCCACGGCCTTGGGCAGGGGCGGGTCTGAGACCCGCCCGTACAGAGCATATCACGTTGTTCAATTCCTCACTTAGCTTTTGCAAGCCGGCAAGCTGCTTACGAAAAGCCCTACTCGTCCTTAAGAGCCGCTGTAGAGCGGGAGGATCTCGTAGTCCTTGCGCATCTCCTGGCGGGCCGCCAGCTCATACTTCAGGAGCCTCTCCCGCATTTCTTTTACGCAAGAGCCGTCGGGGCACTTTTTCAGCTGAAGATCGATAGCCTTCTTCTGGTGCTCAACAGCGGTCTGCGGGTCTCCTTGCCTGAACAGGGCCTCAGCCAGCGTCTCCAACACGAGGCCGTCTTTGCCTCCACTCAGCGTGTAGGCCTTTTTCGCAAGTTCCACTGCCTGTGCGGCGTTCTGAAGCTTTTCGTCAGGACAGGTGAGCAGGAACCACGCTTTGTCCTGCAGCGAAATTGCGTCGTTCGGCCGCAGCTGCTCCGCCTTGGTGAAGTCCTCGTACGCTTCTTTGCAATTGCCCATCCTTGTGTAGATCCGCGCTCTCAGGAGGAGCGCCTCCACAAAGCCGGGCTTGAGCTGAAGCGCCTTATTCACGCTTTCGATCCCTTCCTCGACCTTGTTGGCTCTTAGACAGACGTCAGCTCGCTGAGCGTGCGCCCATGAATAGCCAGGGTTGAGCTTGACCGCTTCGGACAAGTCTTTCAGCGCTTGATCCGTTTTCCCTTGGAGCTTCTCCACTACGCCCTTTTGCGCATACCCGGCGGCGCTCTTCGGATCGTATTTCAACGCGAGCGACGCTTCCTCGAGGGCCTTATCGAGATCGCCCAATTGAACGAACGCGCGGGACCTGCCGATATGTGCGACCGGATTGGCCGGATTGGTTTTCAGGGACTGCTCGAAAAGCGCTGCTGCTTCTTTCCATTTGCCGGCATTCAGCGCCCTGTTCGCATCATTGAGCAGTTTGTCTTCCCCGCCGCGGAAGACGTCCGACCACGGGAAGAAGACCACCGCGCCGACCACCACTGCTGCGAGTATAATCACTCCGAAGAAGGTGTAGGCAGATGAGCCCCTTTCACTGTGTCTGTCACGGATTGCTCTTTCGGCGGATGGAGTAGGACATTGGATCATCGGTGTACCCCTTTAAGAATTGACCTTGCCAAGGTCTTGCTTTGAATGAATCTCTCACGTCGATGCGCGCCCGGAGCAGTAATGCGGTCGAATGCCTCCTGCACTGCGGATTCCATTCATCCCGCTCCAGCAACTTCGCTTCGGAGGTATGCCGCCCGGCGACTCGAATCGCCCCTTTGAAAGCGCATCGGCCTCTGTTCCCGTCTCGGTCGTCGTCTCGAACAACAAAGCGCCAAATATGGATCGTCCTGAGCAATCGCCGGCCGGGAACAAGGGCCGTTGACCGACCCAAAAAAATTATTATAACTTCTGAGGCTCGAAAAGCAAACCCGATCTCTCCGCCCGGCATCGATTCCGCTCGGGCACCGGCGAAAGGAGCCCTCAGAGTGTCTCGTGCAGGAAAATCTCTCATCCTGGCTGTCCTGTTTGACTTCGGCGGCGTACTGGCCGAAGAGGGTTTTCGAGAAGGCCTCATGGCCATTGGTCGCGCCAACGGACTCGATCCCGCCGAGTTCTTCGCTGCCGCTGCCCGTGAAGCGTACAACCACGGGTACGTCGTCGGCCGCACGTCCGAACATGTGTTCTGGGGTGCGCTCCGTCGAACTACAGGCATCAAGGGGTCCGACGAGGAGCTTCGCAACGAAATCCTCGATCGGTTCATAGTGCGGCCGTGGATGCTCGACATCGTCAGAAACATCAGGAAACAGGCCCGAACCGTTTGCATCCTCAGTGATCAGACAAATTGGCTGGAAGAGCTCGACCTCCGACACGGTTTCTTCAAGGAATTCGATCGAGTATTCAATTCCTTCCGCCTCGGCATAAGCAAAGCGGACCCGACAATCTTCCCTTACGTCGCTGCCGAGCTTGGTCTGGAGCCATCACAGATTCTTTTCATCGACGACAATGCGGGCCACATCGGCCGCGCGCGCTCCCAAGGGCTCCATGGTGTGCTCTTTGTCGATAAGGCAGACCTCCTGGAGCGTCTTGACGAATTCGGCCTCAAGCCGTGACGGCCGCGGGCGACGCGCAGGGCTCGTGATCGAGGAGGAAACCCGCCTGGGTAACCATGATGCGGTCCTGTTCTTCCCCACGACCGGACGTAGTGAGATACCCGCCGATGATCATACCGTTCGCGCCCGACCGGAGCGCCATACCTTGAAAGTCGCCCAGGTTCACTTCCCGTCCACCCGCGATCTTGATGGTCGCTTTGGGGAGAATGAGTCGGAAGAGCGCGACAGTTTTGAGGATTTCAAGAGGTTGCGGAGGGACGGCATTCTCCAGGCGAGTGCCGGGCCGAGGATTCAATATGTTGAGCGGAACGCAATCCACGCCAAGATCTGCAAGGGTAAACGCAAGATCGAGCCGCTGGTGCGCTGTCTCTCCCAGACCGATAATGCCGCCGCAGCAGGCCGAAAGCCCTTCGCCGAGCACCGTACGAACGGTATCCACGCGTTGGTCGTATGTGTGGGTCGTGCAAATAGCCGGATAGTGGTCCCGCGACGTCTCCAGGTTGTGGTTGTACCGGGTCACTCCGGACTCTCGAAGGCGTCGCGCCCGATTCTCGTCGAGAAACCCCAAAGACGCGTCAAGCGGGATCTGCACTTCGCGGCTAACTCGTTCCAGTGCTGCGGTGAGTTTGTCAAATTCGACGTCCGATAGCGTGCCGCCGCTGGTGACAGTACAGAAGCGGGTCGCTCCGGCTTCTTTGGCCGCGCGGGCGGCAGCGAGGATCTCCTCTTCGGAGACGAGTCCGTATACCGGAGCGGAACCGCGGTGTCGACTCGATTGGGCACAGAAAGCGCAGTCCTCTCCACAAAGACCCGAGCGCGCGTTGATGAGCGAGCACGAATCGAACTCTCCACCTTTGAACCGGATTCGGACCCGGTCGGCTGCGGCGAGCAGCCGGACGAGCAGCTCGTCGGGAGTGTCCAGCAGCGCTTCGGCCTCGGACCTGAGTATTGCGCCGCCCGCAAGAATTCTCTCCTCCACGGACTGGATGAGGGTGGCGTAATCGTTTGCTTCCATGAAATCCTCCGCAATCTTTTCTTTATACAAGGTGATCGCGCCAAAATCCAGACCTTGACTCGGACTCAATCGTGCATATTCTCACAGCGGGTGAACGGTCACAGCGTCCGTGGATTTGTTTCCGTCCTCGGAGTACGTGCCCGTAACTCCTGTTGCGAGCCCATAGCTTGAGCTGCGAGCACGCTCTCACGTCCGCGGATGCGGAGGGTTGCGTGCCGGAATTAACTATACATGCGGGCCGCACAGCTTTGCGCACAATGCTTGGTTCTTTGACGAAAGGAGGGGCCGACATGGACGATTATGTGGAGCAACCCGGAGCGCCGCTTCAAATGCCTGCATCGAGCGCGGGCGAGCAAATAGATACGTTCACCACTCCGGCAGCAGACGTCTTTGAAACAGAAGCAGAAATCGTCGTACTCCTGGACATACCGGGTGTGACAGCGGACCACCTGGACATTGACTTGAGAGACAGCTCGCTTACCATCACCGCTCGACGTGGAGAGTTGGGCCGGCACGGCACAGCGATCCTGTCGGAATATCAACGCTGTAGCTACTACCGCACGTTTCGTGTCCCTCAGAGCGTGGACGAGGCCCGCATTTCCGCCTCACTCACGGACGGCGTTCTCAGGCTGGTCTTGCCGAAAGCCGGCAGGGTCCGGACGAGAAGAATAAGGCTCAAGGCCGAATAGGAGCGCAAACGGGTTTGCGTGTTTTTTGTTCCGCGCCGGATCGGTGGGACCCGGTGTTGAAACAGAAACGGAGGAAAATTCGAGAGTTTTTGTGAAACAAAAAAACGACTGGGTTGACAATGGTTTCTGGAGTGATTAAATGATGTGTTAACCAGACGGTTACGTCTGCGCGTACTTTGACCGTGACTCACGGTCGCACAACATCACACAAACTGCGGAGAAGGCTCATGAACTACCCGATCGTTGCGCCGGGAACCGACGTATTCCTTGCACAGATCAGATCGATCAAGCCTTTGACGCCGGAACGCGAATTCGAACTTGCCGTCAGGTACCGGGAGACCCAGGACAAGGAAGCCGCCCACGAGCTTGTCGTCTCCCATCTTCCCTTTGTGGTGAAAATCGCCTTCCAATATCGCCATTACAAGGTGCCGATCCAGGACCTTATTCAAGAGGGTACCATTGGGTTGATGAAGGCCGTAAAACGGTTCGATCCCTACAAGGGCTTCCGTCTCGTGTCCTTCGCGGTCTGGTGGATCAAGGCATATATCAAGAACTTCATCCTGAGGTCATGGAACCTCGTCAAGTTAGGCACCACACAGACCCAGCGGAAACTCTTCTTCCGCATGGGCGACATCGGGCAGCACCTGGACGACGAGTCCAAGAGCGCCCGCATCCATGACCTTGCCGAAGAATTGCACGTCAAGGAAGACGACGTCATCGAGATGGAGGCGCGGGTCAAAGCCCGTGAGTGGTCTCTCAACGAAGCATTCGGCCCTGACAATGACCTGACCGGCCTCGACATGCTCGTGGACGAGTCCGCGGACCAGGAACAGCTCCTCATGGAGCGGGAGAGCGAAACCGCGCTCAGCGGCATCACCGAAAATGCTCTGAAGAAGCTCGACCCGAGAGAGCGCCTCATTATTACGAAGCGCTTCCTCGAGGATAATCCCTGGACGCTGCAGAAACTCGGCGATTACTTCGGCACAAGCCGGGAGCGGGTCCGTCAGCTCGAAAAGCGGGCGCTGGAAAAGCTGAGAAACGAACTGACACCCCGACTCGCGGAGCACGCGCTCCCCGCGTGAGCGCCCGGACCTCAATCGAACATTCCTCGATCGTCAAAGCCACTGTCGCGAGGAGCCCGCGCGGTGGCTTTTGTGTTTTTTGCGCACGAGATCAGGCTCATTGACATTTCCCTCCGACGGTCTTATACGGGACCGGCAGGATGCCGACCTCACCAAAAGAAAGCGAAGCCGGCGATCGACCCAACAGAACATGGCATCATATCGGAGACATAGAATGCCCGGCGCCCTCAAAAGCCAGTTTCGAGCGGTCTGGGCTTTTTCCATGCTCATGGCAATGTTTGCCGCCGCGCCCACCAGCGACGTTATGGGGATGACCCCCGTACGTGAAGATTCTCCGCCTCAGGGCCGGTCCTCGCTGCAAGCTCCGCAGCCCGGCAGCCGGTCCTTTCCCGTCATTCGCGGGTACCACCCAGGCAAATCCCCTTTTATTGTTGATGAAAACGTCCGCGATCAACTCATCGTCATACGGCGAACGGAGTTGGGCCGCCTCGCGTTTGCTACGAAGGAAGAGGAACAGCTCATGGCCGACGTGGTCCGCCCGCTGGACCGCGTTTCGGCCGCGCGCTGGCTCGATGGGTTCATTTCGTCCAAGCCGTTCGGCTGTCCTCCTGCCCGCAGACCAATGTGGGTCGAAGCCATGATCGACGCAGTGGAGCGCAACGAGATTCTGCTATGCAAGGAAATCCTCGGGCTTGTCGCGTGCATCATCTCCATCGAGTCGAGCTTCATGGCGGACCCCCTCGCGGTAGACCCCTCCAGCGGCGAGGACATGGGCGCCCTGCTCTCACGGGCTGAACAGCAGTTCATGGAAAAGGTCGGCCCGATCTTCTCCATGCCGCCGATTCCCACGCTCTACGACACGTACAAGGAGCGTTACTTCCCGCAGCTTCTTGGCTGCCGGACCGAAGGCGATGTGGAAGCTGTGGCTCGCTGCATCGCGGACGACCTGAGGCGAGATGCGCAGGGCCTTCCTGCAATTCTGAAAGAACGGGTGATGCGCGGTGCTGACAAGCTCGTCAACGTGGTCCGCACCAAGGGGTCTATGCAGCTCAACTTCACACGCGCGCGGCAGGTGATGACCGACCGGGGGGAGCAATTCACGCCTCAGGAACTGTGCGACTACATGTACACCGTTAAGGGCGGCGTGGACGTGGGCGTGGCAGCGCTCAAACCCATGTTTGTGCAGTACGCGGCCCGCTATGGTACCCCGGGAGATCTGTCATGGCTCTTCTTCGTAGGCATGGACTACCATTACGGGCCTTTCTCGAGCCGGAACATGATGGAACAGCTCCGCATTCGCGATCTCTCGGGCCAAGCCATTCCCGTTGACGGCGACCTGCTCGGGTATGACGAGGACGGAATCCCGCTGCCCCAGGAATCGCTCACACTGCGCGCGGCGCGGCTCTTTCTCAACCCCACATCCCGGGAAGAGCTGTACCAAGCTTTTCTGCTGGAAAAGGACCCGCACTACATCTACACCGACGCGCACCGCCGCCTCGCGGAAGCGCACCTT
>JAIWNO010000160.1 GCA_020216785.1 Desulfomonile sp. | reverse complement strand
CAGCGCTTCGGCGAGACCCCCTTCGCGGTGATAGGCGAACTCTGGATGGGTCAGGACGCGATCATCAAGCACGGCACCATCTGGAAGACCAAGGCCTACCTGAACAAGCTCGACAAGTATCTAAACGCTATTCCCTGGGACGAGTAAAGCGAAAGGCGAGCACCGGCAGATCCAACATCGCTCGATCCGTGTTGCCTTGGCAAGTTGAGAATCCACTCTAGAGAGCCAATCAAACCAGCTCCTGCTGGCTCGGCTGACGATCCTCCAGCTTCCGCTCTGCTTTCTTGAACGTAGCAGCGGGGGCGTATCGAGGGTACTGCACGCGCCTGTCAGCCAGCAGGTCCGAAATGGTCATTATCTGCAATGAGATAATGACTGGCAGTTTGGTCACAATGGAGAAATATGCTTCCCGTCGGCTTCAGAACTCGATGAAGTTCGGCCAGCCGAATGGCCATCATCACCAAGTAAGCCATCATGTCGTTCGTACCGAGGAACCCCCGAAGAGCGATAAGCAAATCGGCCAATCGCTTGGGGCCGGAAGTCACGACCTCGTGATAGGTTCTTTCCGGTTCAACTCCCCAGTGCCAGGTGTCCTCAAAGGCTGCTATCTGAGCTTGCGATTCGGTGCCGTTCTTCTCTCCGAAAAGGACGTTATATGTGGCTTGGGAATTGAACGGCGGGTCAAGATATATGAGATCGACGCTCTCGTCAGGAACGGAAAGCCGAAGGATATCCAGGTTATCACCGAAATATAGCTTGTTTGCCAATCCGGTCTGTTCCTGAGTCATGTCAGGACCTCTCTTGGACGAATACGCGAACCATGGCGAAGCACAAGCTGATCGTCTCTCCGCAAACCTTGTCTACCGGATAAAGTCCTTAGTACACAACTCTTCGCATCACTCACTTATAGCAGTCGCCAAAAATAATTTCCGATTGATTTCTCCAGGGTGTCGGGAGGACCCGTTCACTTCAAGCGACGCAAGGCCGTCGAATCTTCGTTCACAGGACCTCCCGACACCCACCAAAAGACCTGCGATTCGGTCAGAACTTTTGGCAACTGCTATAGTTGTCGGAACTCATCGCTATGCGTTCTTGCCCGCGGAACATACTTTACGCTCGTCCCCCCGTCAATGACCTCTTGATACTTCTGATTTACCGTCGTTTGGTGACGGCGGCTCAAGATAGTGCGAAGGGACCCTTGCAAAGCCTCCTAGGAGACAGCACGGCGATTTGTTTCAACTTACACGTCATGGGGTCTGGATAAGGGTGCGGTCGGCTGCACCGATTCAAAAATTACAGCGCATTCCGACTGGTCACCGCCTTTTCTTCGCTTTGGCCATTGCTGCGGGCTTCACCATAAGCGTCGGCTCCTGAAAGAGCGCGAACTTGAGCCATCTGAACGCGAACTTGAGGAGAGCGAGGTCGTCCCGCTTCAGGTCAGCGGCAAGACCGGGCCGGAGCGCGAACTTCTTGAGGAACCCGCTCTTGACCACGAACTCCCGGAATTTCTCCAAGTCGTAGCAGGACATGAGGAACATCTGCAGGTGCTGCTGCGTCAGGTTCATCCCCGCGCGGCGGCTCTTGATCACATACAGCTCCATCAGCAGATCACTGAAGGCAGCGTAATCCTCGAATCCCTGATCGTCCACCCATTCCCCGACTGTCCACTCTTTTATCTCCTCGAAGCCGCGGCAATGCCCCTCCCGGACAGTAAAGAAGAACTCGCGCGCGGGCTTGCCCGGAGCATCCATGGTGGCAGCCCGACCGAGCGGATAAATCCGGCACGCGCCCGGCCGATCCTCATACACGGAACAGCCCTCAGGCGTCACAAAGGGGCAGCGCTTGCCCGCGGCGGGGTCCATTCGGAGCATCACCTCCGGGAAGCCGTGCGCAGTGCGCCGGCGAAGGATGGTGTGCGCGTCGAGGAACTCCTCGGACGACATACCGAGGCGCCGCCTGAGCCGGAGCACGTCGTACGGCGTCAGCGCCAGGTCGAGTTTGCCGCAGCATTCGGTAAAGCACGGGACATGAGGCCCGCACGCAAATCTGAACGTTTCGTCGCGTGTCAGGCGAGCATCCAGATCAATTGCCGGGGCCTCGGGGGATCGGTGTTCCATCAGGTTCGTTCCTTTAAATGGAGAGCAAAATCGAGCAGGCTGGGAAAGACCATCTCCGCGCCGCACTCTTCTCCGTCGGTGATCTGCACGGCCCTGACGCCCGCCCGTCTGCCTGCTTCAATGTCTGACAGGCTGTCGCCTACCATGTACGACCGCGTCAGGTCGATCTCCAGATCTTCGGCGGCCTCCAATATCATCCCGGGCTCGGGCTTGCGGCACGAGCACTGTTCGAACGTGTCGTGAGGGCAGTGGTAAATGCCGTCGAACCGGACGCCTCGCTTAAGCGCTTCAGCCTTCATGTAGGCGTGCACCGCGGCCAGGTCGTCCTCGGTCATCATTTCCCGCGCAATTCCCCGCTGATTCGTCACCACCACGAGAGCAAACCCAAGTTCACTCAAGAGAGCCAGCGCTTCAAGCGCGCCCGGGAGAAAGTCGAACTGCGCCACCTCCGTAACGTACTCGACTTCCGGCCGCCTCACGTTGATTACGCCGTCACGGTCAAGAAAGACGGCAGAGCGTGGAGCTTTGGGAATGGATTTGGATAAGTCGCTCATTTTATTCCTGGACATGCAGTTTGAGAACTTCGTAAGGGCTTCTTCGCGAAAATACAGAGACTTATATTCCATCATCCCAGTTCGGGCGGGGATGAGCCCCGTTTGGCGTCAAATCATACTACGTGTGTATGGGGAGGTGGTCAAGCGCGTGCGCAAGGCTGTGGATAAGCCTGAAAACCAGTCATATAAGTCCATTCATATTGGTTAGATGCTCATCTCTTTTGAAAAAACTTCTGACCATTTCTCACAATTTACTTGACATAATCTTCCTAATGAATAATGAGACCATTCCAGGACATTCAGTCAAGGAGGGAGGGTACAGTGATAAGAAAGCCCTTGAAGGTATTGGTTTGTCTTCTGTTTGTCGCAACCGTCGCGGTCACAGGTTCGAGCTGGGGTTATAATAGCGAAGCCGGCGCAGGGGTCACCGGTGTCGAAGCGGATGCTCTCTCCGCGGACACTCGGAGTCGTTCTATTCAGCCTGCCCTAAGGCCTTCGTATGTTCCGCCCGCGCAGTCCACGCGGTCCAGCGGGCAAAAATCGTCGTCAGGGCACTCTTCGTCATCGACGCAGTTCCCGCGGCAGTCAACAGGGAACCCATCGCCGAGCCCCACGTACCACTCGTATCCCCGTTACGGCGGTCAGCAGTTTCCCCAGTACACCTATGATCCGCCGCAGCCCGACTATTCTGCGACAATGGATTTGGTTCCTCCGTTTTTCAACCAGATTCTTCCTTTCTCACCGCTCCATGCGATAGGGCTGCGGGGCCTTACGTGCGATTCCTTCTTACCCAAGCCGGGATGCAAGCAGTTCGTGCTTACAGCCAAACTGTGGCATATGAAGCTGAATTCCAGCACCGAGGTCTGGCTGACGAACGGCGTCGGCGGGCCGGGCACGGAACTTGACCTGCACCGTGACTTGGGGCTGGATAAGCACCGCTACATCCCGGAGTACGAGATCAGCTATCATATCCGGCAAAACTGGGCCATCAAGTATTCCTTCATGCCCATCCAACTCCAGGCGAATGAGAACGTCCCGACATTCGGCGGCTTTTGGTTCGGTAATCAGTTTTTCCCTCAGTTCGCCCCGGTTTTCACGAAGTGGAATCGCTACATCAACCGATGGGATTTGAACTACGACTGGTATAACGCCCCGCACGCCGTTTCCACCATTTTCGCGGGATTCGCTCTTTATGACGAACACCTTTCCGTGGCAATGGGACCGGTTTTCCTGAGGAGTCGGTCGAGGAACTTGCATCTCGCCTATGCGGGGTTGACCCTCGAAAAGGTGGTGAGGACCGTCGGCGGAGGAGCGTTCGTCTCGCTGCACTGCAAGTGGTCTACACAGTTCCTGGAGAGCAATTTTGGCTGGGACGGGCAGATCACCAGCCGTGTGAGCGTGCCGATGGATTGCGGAAGGTTTGGTTTTCTGGAACTTGGGTGGCGCTGGATCGTCCTGCGCCGCGACGAAAACACCGACGTGGACAAGACCAACCTCGATGGTCTGATGGGGTCGGCAGGTCTGATCTTCTAGGCCGCTGACGGTCGGCGTCGCACCGAGCACGGGCAGAGCCGACTGTTTCCTGGGGCTTCCCGGATGGTTTTCCGGGCAGTGGACGACGTCCCTCCGAGGGTTGAATGTCCGACTGAAACGCCCCTTGCCTAGGGACACCTCCGGGAATACCTGCACACGACGGCAAAGCCCAACGAGGCCCGGCTGAAAGCCGGGCCTCGTGCTTTCAGGCGCCCGGCGGAGATCGTTTCCAGGGACCTTTTCTCCCTGGCCGGGGCCATCCGACCGACATATAGCAGTTGTCAAGAGTCCTGACCGAATCGCAGGTCTTTTGGTGGGTGTCCGGAGGTCCCGTGAAGGAAGATTCGACGGCCTTGCGTCGCCCGAAGTGAACGGGTCCTCCCGACACCATGGAGAAATCAATCGGAAATTATTTTTGGCAACTGCTATAAACGTGCTTTCCGAATCGGGCTTCTAATACTCATATGGCAGGAACAGCTTCCGGTGCTCGTCCAACGCGAAGCGGTCGGTCATCCCCGCGATGTAGTCGCACACAATGCGCGGGAGCGGGTCGAGGTTTTCGTCGATGCGCTTCTTGACGCCCGGCGGGAGCTGGGACGGCCGGTGCACGTACTCCTCGAAAAGGTCTCTCAGCAACCTGTTCGCCTTGTACTGCATCCGCAGGATCTTGTGATGGGTGTAGAACTTCGAATGGAGAAACGTGTTCAGTTGCTCCTTCCACCGCTGCATGCGCGCGGAAAATCCCGCCACGGGATGTTCTGCACTCATGATGTCCTGCGGACTGTTGAATGCACCGGAAGACAGGCGCTGCTCCGTGGCCTGGATCGCGTCCCGAATAAAAGTGTCGATGAGCTTGCGAATGCACTGGTAGCGGAAGGTGTCCCGATCCAGGTCCGGATATCGATCCCGGATCATCCGGGTGACTTCATTCCACAGGTCAAGCTCCGACAGGTCTCGTTCGTCGAAAAAGCCTGAGCTGAGCCCGTCTTCGATGTCATGGCAGTTATAAGCGATCTCGTCGGCCACGTTCACGATCTGCGTTTCCAGCGAGGGCTGAGGCCATGTCATGAACTCGGTAAGCACATGCTGGGGCGCGTGATCGTACACCGTCGAGTGCCGGATAATCCCGAGCCGTGTCTCGTACGCGAGGTTCAGTCCGGGAAATTCGGGATAGCGCGCCTCCAGAATGTCCACTACGCGCAGCGACTGAGTATTGTGCTCAAAGCCGCCGTGATCTTCCATGACTTCGTGCAGCGCCTGCTCACCCGCGTGGCCGAACGGCGTGTGTCCAAGATCGTGCGCCAAAGCCACGGCCGTGGTGAGGTCCTCGTTCGCGCCGAGGTACTGAGCGATACTCCCGGCAATCTGCGCGCACTCCAGTGTATGGGTGAGCCGAGTCCGGTAGTGGTCACCTTCGTAGTACGCGAAGACCTGCGTCTTGTATTCCAGTCTCCGAAACGCCTTCGAGTGAATTATCCGGTCGCGGTCTCGCTGAAACGCTGTCCGGTACGGGCATTCATCTTCCCCGTGGACGCGGCCGCGACTTAACTCGGACCTAAGCGCGTACGGAGCGAGACAACTCTTCTCTTTTTGTTCTTGTTCAGCGCGTGTAACGATCACGGCGAGGCTCCAAAGCAGCAATGGTTTTCAGTGGACTGCGGGGCCGACCGGCCGGTGGCCCCTACGGGAGATTGATGCTGTCCGATAAGGTTTTGTTCCCCGACAAACAGAGTCTCACGGTCAAGCGAAATGAAATAGAGCGCTCCTTTTCGTATTACCGCGGGGGTCCGGGAAGCACCAGATTCACCAGCAGGGCGAAAAAAAGAATGACCCCACCGGACGCAACACCCCAAAGGAGAAGCCGCACTTTCCAGCTCATTGCTGCGCGGTGCGATCCCCTGCCCTCTTCCTCGGACGGAAACCGGAAGTTATTGAATGCGTCAGCAGGGATGTGCGGTTCCTTATCCGCATGTATAGGAGCGCGTGAAGTTCGAGATTGCATCCGTTTGGTTTCGTCAACAACAGCCGCTATTGACGCAGCCGCGGCCTCTTCTGAGCGCGCAGGGAGCCAGGTTACGCCGACCGCCTGACAGTGCGGGCAGCGCAGCTTCACTTTCCTGCCTGGCGGGACGCTGTTGTCGTCCACTCTCATCTTCTCGCCGCACTGGGCGCACTTGACAATCATTGCGATCCTGTCTTTTCAGAGGGTTGTTCATCGAGCTTTTCAGTGAGAGGGGGCTCCAGTTCAAGGAACAAAAGCGTCCCACCTGCTACCGCGGCCGGAATCAGCAGCACGTTCACCAGCGGGATGGACGCGACGACCAGATTGCCGACGCCGAACCCCAGCGCGGACTTGAGTCTGGTCCGGAGGAATCGTCTCTTTTCGCGGAACGAATACCGGCGCCGATCCATCGGATATCCCAGGTACTCGTAAGCAAACATGTAGGAGGAAATAAGGATCGTTGCGGCAGAAAAGAGCACCGGTCCCGCGGCAGGGATCAGCCACAATAGAAGCGCCGCGACCAAGAGCGCCACATACACGGCCAGGATCTTGAACGCGTGTGCGATGCCTCGCGCGGAGTCCTTGATCAGCGCGGCAAATGAAAAGGGGGTCTCAGAAGCGACACCTGTGGCGATCTGCTCGGTGCGCTCCGAGATCACTTCGTTGAACGGCGCAGCAAGCGCCGATGCGACGCGGGTGAACAGGAAGAAAAACAACACCAATAGGAGCACTCCGACGAGGAAGGCAAGCACGTAGTACACAATCCGCCAATACCATTGGTCGCTCATGACTCCGTGTACCATGTCGCTCAGGAAGTAATAGAGGAGGACATAACCAAGCGTAAGCACCAGCGCGCTGATCATGAGCGGAGCGGCTGCGAGCTTCCACAGCACACGGTTCTTCCACACAAACATAGCGCCGCGCAGCACGTAGAATGGCGATCCGAGCACTCGGCCATCAAGAAGCGACTGCTTTGGCGAAGCGGGTTCAGCCATAGGAAGTCCGCGCAGAGACCTTTTCAAGCATGGTCATCAAGAGAGCGGAGGTCACTTCTTCTGCTGCTGGGCTGCAGCAGCGGCCGCTTCGGCTTTCTTTCGGGCCGCGGCCACCGCAGCAGCGTGATAGCCCGGAGGAGCAATATTCGCCCCGGCCAATGCGGCGGCATCTACGCCCGCGCCCCGCTGACGTTTCATCATCGCAGCGAGGAGATATCCCGAAAACAAGCTCCGGTCCGGGAACCCGTAGTTGTAGGCGCGGTAGAACTTGTTGGCAGGATCGAACGCGACGAGCCGTCCTCGCGGCTCGTCCAAAGTAATGGTGAAAAGCTCCTTTTCGGCCGGTCCGTCTTTCTGATTGTTGCGGTTGGGGTCCACAAATCCCAGGATCCGGCCGTCACCAACAATAGTCGTCCCAATCGGTTGCGACCAGAGGCGTGTGGCGTTCAGCTTGTCGACGTATCGGCCGAGAAATGTCTTTTCCGCTTCGGGGTTCAGGTCCTTGGCAGGCACGAGCGGTCCTTTGGCGGCCGGTCCGGGTGGCGCTGAAAGGGCTTCAAGCTCTTTGTCTCCGGCCTTGGAGATTTGCTCAATGTCCATTGTATCCATAGTTTCCGCCAGCAGATTGAGCACCTTGTCCAGGTCGATGATTTCCACCGGCTTGATCGGCTGTGGAGGCGGAGGCGGAGGCGCTTCACTGCCGAAGATGCAGCCGGACAAGACAGCTGCCAGCCCTGCCAAAACCAACGTCGCCAAGAAATGGGATTTCATGGGGCACTCCTCACCGGCGCTCGTCACGGGTTCATTTGTTGCTCAAATATCATGGATTTTGGCGCCGGTCTAGTCCCGCGATAGGAAAAGCGGACCGGAATTTGAGTTGCAATGATCTCTTCCGCCCCGTAGAATGGAAAATAGGCTTGCATAAGGAGCGCCACCGTGGACGATCATACCATCCTGTCAAGCGACGGCAATTTCGGAAACGTCACGGTCTGCCCGGGTGGGGTGGTGCACGTCAACCTGGCGCACGTCAGCCTCAAGTTCGTCTCCTCGGATTTTGTGCGGTTTTCAGACCTTGTCAATCGGGCACGGGTCGCCCTGGGGAACCGTCCACAGCAGCTCTCAGGGAAACCGCACCTTCAACTCGTCACCTCTGAACAGCCCGACGACGATTCCTCCGATCCAGTGCGATGATTTGAGCGCTCCCGTCTTCGAGCACGGATGGCAGGGGTGAACTTTTCTTCGTTTCATGATAATGGTTCACCGCTGGTGTGGCATCATGTGTTGTGAGGTTTCAGCATGAAGCGTTTGTTTACCCACATTGTTTTGATCGTGTTGATCTGCGCCTGCGTATGTCGCGCTGCGGGGTCCACCCCAAAAGAGGGAGACGTAGTCGCCACTGTAGGCACACACGCGATTACGCGGCAGATGCTCGACCATATCATAGACACGATTCCCGAGGAAAACCGGGTGCCTTTTCTCACGCCCGACGGCCGCAAGAAAATCCTGGACGAAGTGATCTCGTTCATGCTCTTCGCGGAAGCGGCAAAGGCGAAAGGTATCGACAAAGAGCCGGCCATCAAGACCCGCCTGGATTACACACAAACAGAGTATCTTTCGCGGGAGTACTTCCGGAGACAAATGGCGGAAATCCCGCCCGTGTCCGAAGCGGAAATGAAAGCCTATTTCAAGGACCACGCCCAGGAATTCAAGCCGCCCGAAGAAATCAAGGCCCGACACATCCTCCTTCAAACCGAAGCGGATGCCAACAAGGTGCTTGCGGAAGTGAAGGCCGGCAAGGATTTTGAAGAGCTTGCCCGCAAGAATTCGATCGATCCGGCAGCGGCCTCCGGCGGACGCCTCGCGCTGCCCGACGGCCGGGAATGGCTACCCAAGGGCACGTTCGAGGCGTCGTTCGAGCACGCCCTGTCCAAGATCCCTAAGGGCCAGGTCGGCGGCCCCATCAAGACGCAGTTTGGGTGGCACATCCTCAAGGTTGAAGACCGCCGGCAGCCGGAAATGCCTTCGTTCGTGCAGGTGCGCAGCGCTATCAAGAATAGGCTCGAAGAACAAAAGAGGGCCGAGCTTCATCGGAAAATTACCGAGGAGCTAAAAAAGACGTATCCTGTCACCATTAAATGACGCTCATGGACGGGAGCCTGACATGATCCGGAACTGGTCGATATTCCTATTGCTTTCCGCCGCGTTCTTTGTGGCGTATCCCGGCACGATGGCGGCTGCAGCAGAGCAGCAACCAGCGGTGGATTCGACTGATTCATCCGGAGAGGGCGGTAAATCAAAGCTCTATGAGGCAATCCAAGGCTACCTGGAGAGCTTTCGCGGCAAACAGCCCAAGGACGTCAAGCAGCCGCGGCCGCCTGGGCCGCCACGGTTTGACCCGGCCCGTGTCCGGCCTTCTGATTCAAATGAAGACCAGTATCGCTCCACACTGCGTACTGAGCTGGTACGCGCGGAATCCTTAATCCAACGCGGAGAATGGGACCTCGCCGTGGAATCGCTGGAGCGAGCCGTGGAGGCGGCTTCGCGACTCAACGTCGGCAACGAACTTGCTAAACTCAGAGAAATGCTTGCCGAGGCGCGCTCGAAAGCCTCGACGGTCGCCGGCAGTGACCAATTCCGATACGGAGAAATGGTCAATTCCGCCGGCATGAGGCTGGTGCTCATTCCGGCTGGCCGGTTCACTATGGGCAGCTCCGAGGCGGAAACGCGCGCGGTCGAGAACGAATGGGTGGTGCAGCGGGAGCAGCTCCAACCTGAAGAGCCCGCGCACGCGGTGCACAT
>JAIWNO010000300.1 GCA_020216785.1 Desulfomonile sp. | reverse complement strand
CCCTTAATAGCCCATTCGGAGCCTCATGTCCGGAAGAAACCGACTAAACCCGTGACCCCAGGATGTCAGGCCCAACCATGACACGGCCCTGGGGCCAAGCGGGGCAGGCGTTGAGTTACGCGGGGCAACTCCGGAAGCCCTATCATTTAGGCCGCTTTTCCAAGGGATGGAGCGATCTCTGCGCGGGGTGTAGGCAGGGCATCCCAACTCTCGGGGAGTGACTGAGGGTAGCCCCGACGTCACACGTCGGGGTTGCAAACCAACAAGAGGTCCTTATGCTTTCTCATGTGAGACAAGTTTCAAGATGGGCGATCAAGACCTCTTACCCCTTCGGCGCTCCAACGGATAATGTCGGAGCCAGTCCGGAGGTTGCAGTTCGTTCTCTAGTTTCAAAGCGACTTCTGCACCTCGCCGGGACCCTCAAAGGCCTCCATGTCGCGATTGTACCGACCGGAGTCATTTACGATCGCCTGCTTGGCCGTATTCCGTGGCCGGAAGCGCTCCCGTACTCACGGTACGCGCTTCCGGCCAAGATTTCGCGGGCTGGAACGTGCTCTCATCACGCGGTTCGCTGCCATGTCGGAGCGTCTACGACAGAACACCATCTGCGGGCCCAAACACAAAAACGGGGAACCCACTGTTGTCGGCTTCCCCGCCTATTTCCAGCCGGACACCTCTCCGCGAGCCGTCCGGTATTGCGCGTATGCTCTAAACCGCTTCGACAGCCTTGATTCCGGGAACTCGCTCTCTGAGGACTCTTTCAATGCCCATTTTGAGGGTCATCTGGCTCATGGGGCAGCCGCCGCACGCGCCGGTAAGTCGGACTTTCACGGTGCCGTCATCGGTTACATCGATCAATTCGCAGTCGCCGCCGTCGGCCTGGAGCTGCGGTCGCACCGTGTTCAGGGCATTCTGTATGGCCTCTCTCATGTTTCATCTCCTTTGGATTGCTGACCAGTTTCCTAAATATAATCACTCGGCACCATAGCACACATCAAAACGGATATGACGCAAAAAATTCGCGCCGGTTTCAGTTCGGCGAGCCAATGGCGCACGGCCGAAGGTGTCACGATATCCATTCAACGGGTGCAACAGTAACACGATCACCCCCTCACCCTAACCCTCTCCCTGAGGGAGAAGGAACTGGAGATCGGCTCCAAACGCCTCCATCTCCCTCTGGGAGAGGACCGGGGTGAGGGTTGCAAAGACGAGTTCCAGACGCCATTGTGCTACGATTCTCAAATTCTCCCGAGTTTGAGACGCCTCCACAGTGCACCCCTGCGAGTAAAACGCGCCGCCCTGCGACAGCGTTACGCGACCTTGTCGGCTTCCCGTTTGAGCCAGTCCCGGAGTTCCTCCGTGATTCCGCATGCCGCGTTGCGGCACGCCCAATATTCTACTGCCGCATCGATGAGGTCTTGCGGCGCTTCCACTTCGGATACAATGGAGCATTGCTGGTGGCTGTGCCGTACGAGGACGAGCTTCGGCGGCTTGTGAAGCGCGTTGATCTTGAAGTACGCGGCTTCCTCGCTGCACGACTTCGCGTGGTCGAGTCCTCTGGACCAGTTGCAGCCCCATTCCATGTACCGAGCAACCGCTTCGAAGGGATGGAGGTCCCAATCCATAAGCGAAGCGATCTCGCGGTCTTTCAGTATTTCAGCGATGGGTCTCTTCATCGGCACGTTCCTTTCCTTCTTTTTATTATACTATGCATTGCGAGCAGAGGTCGCCACCTGTCCAACAGGATGCAGGGGAGGAGAAAAGGGCGCAGGATTTCCTTAGCGGAAAGGCCGCGGGGTCGCGCACCAGTATGAGGTTGGTGTTTGACCTATGACGCTACCCGTCATATCATATGTTTATAATGCAGAGCTTCAGGGACAAAGAGACGGAGAAGGTCTTCAAGCGGGAGCATTCGAGACGAATACCGGAGCACATGCAGGAAGCCGCGCACAGAAGACTCGTGATGCTTCACGCTGCTGCGTTCCTTGAGGATTTGAACAGCCCGCCGGGGAATCGTTTCGAGGCGCTGAAAGGCGACAGGAAGGGACAACATGGCATACGGATCAATGATCAATTCCGCATCTGCTTTGTCTGGTCGGAAGGGAAAGCATATCAAGTCGAGATCGTTGATTACCACAAAGGATAGGCTGATGACGAAGAAGGTTCTACCGCCAATCCATCCGGGAGAGATCCTGCTTGAGGAGTTCATGAAGCCGCTCGGCATAAGCCAGAACCGACTTGCTCGTGACCTCAACGTTCCTCCACGTCGAATCAACGAAATCATTCACGGCAGGCGCGGCATCACGATCGACACCGCGTTGAGACTGGCTAGGCATTTCGGCACTTCTGCGCGGTTTTGGATCAACCTTCAGACCCACTATGAACTGGAAGTGGCTGAGGACAACAAGCTCGTGGAACGGGTCAATGCGGAAGTCATGCCTCGAATAGCGGCGGGATCCACAGGGTAGGGCAAGGCTTTCGCAAGCTGCCGGAATCAGGCTGCGTGGCAGTCGTTATCATGCCGCGAAACCAAGACCGGTAGGGGGGCGCACGGCCGTGCGCCCGATCTCGTCCGGAGCGGAACGTGGGGTCGCCCCGCCAAGCAGCGTTGAAATCACTCGTTTGAATCCGCGTTGGAAGGAGTTGCGGGAACCCCACACGCCGCGAACCACCCCGCCACCTCACACGCCGCGAAGACCCCGAGGATTGCCATAACCGCGGCAGCGAAGGACTCCAGCCACAGAATCGACCCCGCCAGGAACGCGATAGTTGGCAGTGCCACGAGAAGGACCATCGAGAGCAGAAACCATCTTGCCCACTTCCGGCGCTTGACCAGCCCGACGACCGCCAGGACGGCATTCGCGATGCCGGCCAGCGAGACGATCGCTGCAACCGGCCGGCGCCAGGCACCGCCGAGAAAGGACAAAGTGAGGAGAAGAAAGCCCGTGGCGAAGAAGATGTGCAAGGATATAGGAAGCCTCGGAAGGCATTCTTCATGTGACGCGTGCCCCCTGTGTTCGTAATCATCCATTGCGGTTGCGCGGTGGCCCTGTCTCGCGGAAAAGGAGCGGAGTTCCGCTGCGTTCTAGCCTTACTGCCGCCCCAACCTTTTAGTCAATCACAATCATATGAGCATTCGACCAGAGGCTGAAACCGGACGGCCCCCTGGAACGAAATGGTTTCTCACTACCACTTTCCGTTCCAGGGGCGTCGGAAGGTATCAAGCGGCAGTTTCGTCGTCTTGCCACAAGCCGAAGGGATTGTTTTGGGGGTCTCGCAAGACTGCGAACCATCCCATCTTGGGGACCGCGGACTTGGAAACGATGATCGACGCTCCGTGCTCTTTTGATTTTGCGATCGATTCGTCAATGGAGTCGACGCACACATAGTTCACCGGCCCCTGATGAGGATCCATACGGGGCATCATACCCCCGCCGATATTGTCCGAAGGCGTCTTGATGCCATGATACTCAAACGGGCCCGGTACTCGCTCAAAGCTCCAGCCGAAAACCCCGCTGTAGAAGCCTTCCAAGGCAGCGATATCATCTGCAGGGATCTCGAAGTGACATACATGATTGGCCATTGTGACACCTCCATCTCGTGGAAGCGAACAAGAACTGTGTCTCGCCGCCTTCTTCCGTAGAGGTAGATCGTTACCTGTCAATCTTAAAGTAATGCCGCTACAGAACATGAGCAAGGATAGGATGAATCGCGCGGATTGATTCGCGCGAACGAGTGCTCTGACAGCAAGTCTCATGGCTAACAAGCCACAACAAGCGGTGAGACTCAGATAAATCTTTTCCATGGCTTCGCCCTGGATGGAACGGTTGCCTTTCGGGAAACGATTGCATGGAGAGGCGACCGGCTGGTCGCCTCTGCGGCACCTCATCCGTTGTACGAGCCTTCGCGTACATCGGCGAGCGATTCTTGCAGGAATGTCTCTTCAAGTAAGCGACGCAACGACCGCTGCAGGGGCCATCACATGGGTCGGCCCGGTTTTCAAGAGCAATTAGATTCTTGTGTCCCGGTTGGCCCAATATGGCTCCCGCATGACCCGCTTGAGGGTCTTGCCGGCAGTGCTGCGGGGGAAGTCCTCCATGATCACGACGGAGTTGACCCGCTGGAACCGGGCGGAGATTCGCTCGTTGATCCAGTCGCGAAGTTCCTCTGCTGTGACTGCTCCCGGCTCGCGGAGGATTACCGCTGCGACAGGAGTTTCGCCCCATTTGTCGTGAGGAATCCCGAACACCGCCACCTCCGACACCGCGGGGTGTTGCACCACGATCTCTTCGATGTCCCGCGGGTAGACGTTGATGCCGCCGGAGATGATCATGTCTTTCTTTCGGTCCACAAGGTACAGATAGCCGTCTTCGTCAACGTATCCCATATCGCCGGTCTTCAGCCACCCGTCCACGATCGCCTCGGCGGTGAGGTCCGGTCGCTTGTAGTATCCCGGCATCAAGATCGGGCCGCGGCCGACGATTTCACCCACTTCTCCGGGTGGAAGATCTCGTCCGTTCTCGTCCATAATGCGCATTTCGAAGAGCGCCGGCGGTTCGCCGACCGACTTGCTTTTCACCGCAAAGTCGGTCTTGTCGAGGATCGTGAGGAAACCTTCGGTCAAGCCGTAAAGCTCATAGAGCCGTCCGGGCAGGTGCCGGCCCAGTTCGTCCTTGTGCTCCTGATGGAGCGGCGCGCCTACCGTGCACAGCATTTCCAGCGACTGAAGCGCCTCGGGGGAAAAATTTGGAGCGTGCATCATCGCGATGATCTGTGACGGCACCATGATCACGTGGGTGACTTTTTCCTGCCGCACGGTTTCAATGAAGCGCTCCGGGTCAAATTGACGATGGAGGATATAGGTCGCGGCGAGGAAGAACGCGGGCATCAATGTGACAAACGCTCCGTTGAACACGATAGCGCCTGAGTGGTAGAAGACGCTTTCCGGTGTGGCGCGGAAGTAGTTGCTCATAAGCGTCCCGTACATCGTCCTGATCAGGTGAGTATGGACAATCCCCTTGGGCTGGCCGGTGGTGCCACTGGTGTACATGATGTTGTACGGATCGGAATCCGAGGTCTCGATGCCGCGTGGCTCGGCGTCGCTCGCAGCCGACGTGAGCGCGTGATAGTCCTGATAATCGGCCGTGGAGGAGGAATCCGTGAGGAGAAATCGATGATTCGGGATGTTCAAATCGCCGCGGACCGCTTCAAGGTGCTCCACGAATCCCGAGTTGGTGATCACGCACCCGGAATCCGAGTCCCTGAGCATGGACACGAGGCCCTTGCCGCGTGTGAGCTGACTGAGCGGCACGACAACCGCACCAATCTTCGCCACGGCCCAGTAAGTCTCGAGCAATTCTAGGCAGTTAGGCAGAATAGTCGCCACCTTATCGCCTTTGGTGATTCCCAGACCGAGCAGCGCATTGGCCAACCGGTTCACACGTGCGTTGAATTCCCGCCATGAGAATCGCTGGTCCTCGAAGATCACGCCTGTATGCTGCGGACGGCACCTTGCATTGCGCGCGGGCAACGTTCCGATGTTCATCTCGTTCTCCTCTACTGTTCGGTACGGAAGTTGGGAACGGAGCGATCCCTAGGAAGTTGAGAATGCCCCATCGGCCGCACGGGGTCAACGCTAAATTTCGGCGGACAGTAATCGTTCAGTTACCCGAGGTATGCGTCTCGCAGGAAAGAAGGAGATCAATCGCCGCAAAGTTCGCTGTAGGGGCGCACCCGCGTGTGCGCCATATTGGGGGTGTACGCCGTGGAGCGAGGGCGGACACACGGGTCCGCCCCTACCTCCTCTCTGCGCCCTCTGAGTTTTCCGCGGCAAAAACAAATATCTTGCTCTCTCCCGCGACTGAATGGCTGTGTTAACAGCTTGGCTACGTCGGAAGCCCTTCACGCGTGATGCAGCTCTAAGACTTCTCTTTTTCAATAAGTTATGTTAAAATAATAATGTTGCAATCGATGTTTTCCGTAAACATGTCGGAGGTACGGTCATGAGAGTGCTTCGTACATCGGTTATTGTCGCCACCTTGATGGCTTTCTTCGGTACCGGTATTGCCGCCGCGGTCGGCTACGAACGACTCGAGGTGAACAACACTGCCCAGAAACAAACTGCTGCGAAAGCGGCCCCGTCCAAAGATTTGGGTAAGGCCCTGAGAGAAGCGTCTTTTATAGACAAATGTCCGGCGCTGATCGACCAGGCCGTATTCTTTGTGAAGGATATCCTTGGCCAGTTCGGTATCACCAAGCCGAAAGCCCCATAGGAAATTTCTCGGGGCGATCGCGGGATTCCGAGGGGGAATCTGCCGGTGAGGCTGCCGCAAATAATGCTGTCCGATGGAGCAATGATGAATCGCGCTGCCGCACTCCTATTTGTTTTAGTACTCACGATCGCGGTGGTCCCATGCGGGATTGCTGCGGAAGACGCGGAGCGGTTTTCAAAGAGCGGTATCCAGACGCTGGTGGCCGGCGACGCCCAGCAGGCTGTGGAACTGCTCTCTCGAGCAATCAGCCTGAATCCCTCCGTGCACCGGTATTATAACGACCGTGGCGTTGCGCTGAAACGCCTCGGCAAGCTTGACGAGGCCATCAGTGATTATACACGCGCGCTTGAAATCAAACCGGACTTCACCAGCTCCTTCAACAACCGCGGGGTCGCGTATCTCGAAAAGGGAATGTACGACAAGGCGGTGAAAGACTTCAGTAAGGCGCTGGAATTCGGCGACTTGACGAGCAAGGTCTACACGAATCGCGGCCTGGCGTATTCGCTAATGGGCGAACAGAACAAGGCCCTCGAAGACTTTAAGAAAGCGATAAGCGTGCGGCCCGTGGATTCCCGCGCCTTCGTTCTGTCCGGTGACCTGCTTCTGAAATCGGGCGACAAGGTGAAAGCCTTTCAGATGTATCAGCTCGGCGCAGGACTCGTGAAGGATCCGAAGATGTCCAGAGAAATCGAGGCGAAACTAGCCGCGCTGGAAAATGGGATCTTCACGGCACAGTCGCTCCAAGGTCCGAAACCCTCCGGAAATAATCAACGTGCGCAAAAAGACCAGGCCGGTAAGACATCCCGCGGGGCTGCCCATGGTCGTGAAGTGACGGCGCCCCAATCAGCTCCGGATCATCGACCGCTCGCCGCGGGCGCGTTATACACGAGTGCCCGCGAAAACATTATGAAGCGCTTACCGCCTGAAGCCGCGCAATTGTATCGGAGGGGCGACGAGTACCTGAGCAAATCGGACGCGCCCAAAGCGTTGCTGATGTATGAGGACGCTCAGCAGCTCGCCAAACGCCATCGCGACAAAACCGCCGAGGCGTGGACGCTCGTAGAGATCGGTCGGGTGCACGCAGCCCTTGGCGACCAGTTCGTCGGCAGCCGATACGTGGAACGGGCAATCGAGAGCTTCGAGCGCCTCAAGGCTGCGGATGAGAAAGCAGCCGCGATCGCAGAACTTGCGTCAATCCGGAAACCGGGCGGCCCTGATCGGATTTCAACGCCGCCGCTGCCTGAGCGAAAACCCGTGGCAGCAAACGACCGCCCGAAAGCGCCCGCGGCTGTGAGCATTGCACCGCGGCCACACGAGCAGTCTCCTCTACCAACGGTGAGCGTGCCGCACAAACAGCCCGCAGCCCCCGTTAAGGCCATTGAAAGAAAGGTCGCGGCTGCACCGGACGTGAAACCGACTTCGGAAGAGATGCCGGCAGCGTCTGCAAAGCCGACCCCTCCTTCCCTGTCCGAAACCAAGCAACCTGAACCCACAGTCCTGAGCAAACTGCCGGCAAAGCGTTCACGGCAAGCGGACCGACAGCGAGAAGACGTGATACGGCAAATACTCAGGGCATCCAAGGCACAGCCTGTCGAGACGTCACCAGGCACACAATCCCAGGTCGCGGCCCGGCCCGAGCGGCCTGAGCCGCCCCTGCCTGAACATAAATCAATTGCTGTTGAGCGCGTGGCCGAGCCGGTTCGTGTCGAGCGTACCTCGGACCCCCCCAAGGCACGAAAATCCATAGAAGAGCTTCTCACGGATTTGAGGAGACTAAAGGCTGCGGGGGATGAGCGCGGCATGATTGCCACCCTCGAACTGCTTGCGTCGGAGTTCGACAAGAAGGGCAAGCCGGACCGGGCGCTTCTGTGCATGGATGCGTCGATTGCCTTCAGGGACAAGCTCGGAATGACCGACGGCATCGACAAAGTCCTGCTTCTGGCCGGTACGCTTAAAGAGAAAACTGGTCGTTTAGAAGACGCTCTTGCGGACTACACTCGCGGTTTGGCGACCGCGCAAAAGGAAAAGAAGACTGATTTGGAGAAAACGCTCAAGCAGCGCTCAGAATCACTCGTGAAGAAGGTGGGTCTGGAGACGGAGGCGGCCTTGGATCAGTTCGCTGCTCTATGGACCGCACGCGGGGACGGAGATGAGGAATCGGAAACGCGCGCGCTTCATCGCGTGGCCGGCCTCTATGAGCGGGCGGGGCGCTCGGCGGCGGCCGCGGAATACTACGCGAGGACTGCAGCACTGTTGGCCGCGCAGCGCGGGTCGCTTCTCAAGAAGGCCGGAAAACCTGCTGAAGCCGAGGAATCGATGAATCAGGCCCTGGGAGAATTCAAGAGACTTGACTATTCCCGTTACCTGCTGATCATGAAAAAATCGAAGGAACTTGGACCGATTTCCCGGCACGAGTAAAGCGAGCCCTCGAATGAAGCAAAACGAACCTCGGAGCAACCCCCCCGCGTCACCGAAGTTGTCGAGAACAGGGTCGCTTCTCTCCAGAATCTTCACAAGCACACTCTTTGCGCTGCTCGTGCTCACGGTCGCGGCAATATCGCTGGCTATGCTGTATTTTCGAGGGCGGACCCTGGAGGCCGGCGTAGGCACCGCTCTCCTGATTGTGGCAGCTTTTTTGATCTATCGCGGATCCCAAGCTCCGCGAGCCGACGATGAATAACATCAAGTTTTGCCGATAAGCACTTGATTTCGTAATTACGGTCGCAGCTTTCCAGGGCTTCGGGGGGCACAGGCATCTTGCCTGTCATCCGATTTTGGATAGACAGGATGGCCGTCCCACCAATACTAAGAATTGGAAGGAAATCAGTCCGTAGCCTTGCGTCAGATAGGCTGGACGACAGCGAGAAAATCGATCATGCGCGCGCCAAGCGCCTCTACAGCGGATTCATCGTCGCGGGAATTCTTCAGAGGAGCTGATTCAGGGGCTGGTAACCTGGTAGGTATAACTGAACTTGGTGCCGTTACAGCTGTCCGCGCAGACCCTGTTTCCGTGAACTTTGCACGCCCAATCAGCGTCGAAGCCGGTATCGGGCGTGACGTCAATCGGCAAAACAAAGCTGTAGTTGCCCACGCTGTCGTCGTGGAGACACCGACAGGTGATATCGCATTTTGTCCACACTTGACCGCCGGTAACCATAGCGGGCGCACCGCAGACGACCGCAACAGCAAGGGCCAGAGCCAGTCCGATTCTCGAAGGGATCATGGGTTCACCTTCCTGTTCGTCAGGAGGCACCATAGCACAGGACGGCTTTGCGAGGCAACAAGGAAGAGTTTTTTGGACATTGCTCGAACTAACTTGATATATTTGAGATAATTTGCTATTATAACGTGGTATACTGGAGGAATCGATATGTCAGGAATCCTTCGCTTCATTCTCCTGGCCTGTTTGGCGCTCGTAACGACCGCAGCTCCCGTGTTTGCTTTTGGAGAAGACGTTCTGGCTGCATGCGGACGGTACACTTTCTTTATCAGACCCGATTGCACGTCCGGAGTAACCTTCTATCAGAAGATGGTCCCATGTGTTGAGCGTAAGACCGTGGGGGTGCCGCGCCGCGTTGTTGAGACCTACCCGCTGCCCGTGCCGACAAAGCAGGGGCAGCGGGTGCTGGTGACTGAGACGCCCGTGGGACATGCCTGCGGTGTGACGCCGTGCATCAACTGTTTTCCCAAGCCTGTCCTCAAGCCCGGCACAAAGGACGTCATCGTTCCGTCTATTGTTCCTGTGGGAGTACCCACTTTGGCGATTCAACCCAAGCATGTTGATCGACGCATCAAACTCCCTCAGTGGTTCGCCGTGGAGGAGCATCCGCTACCTCCGCCACAAAAAGTGCGTAAAATCCACCATCCAGGCTAGAAATCAACGAACGACCCATCCTCCGGTGGAATGGAGCGGACAATTCAAGCGCTTGGCCTCTTATGCGCAAAAGCGCTTGAATTGTGCCGCTTTCCGTGCTATTGTCTTGGGGCCTATCTTCTTTCAAGTCGGGTGCATATATGAATCTGAGCGAGATCGTCGACAGGGCTGCTTCGGCGTGGCCTGAGCAGACAGCTCTGGTCTTTGAGAACCACCGTATTACTTACGCTGAACTCCTGAGAGCGATGAATCGTCTCTCAGCAGGGCTTTCCGCAATGGGGATCGGCAAGGAAGACTGCGTCGTTATCCTGTTGGGCAACCGTCCCGAGTTTGTGGTGAGCTACTTTGCGGTCGTCCGTATCGGGGCCATTGCAGTAACTCTCAACCCGGTCTCGACACCGTACGAGTTGAGCCATTATTTCACCGAATGCAAGCCAAAGGTCGTGATCTGCAAGGCAGATCAGGTGGCCGGGGTCCGGGAATGCAATAGCCGGACCGGCTATGTTAAGGCCATCATTTGCCTTGATGAGGCTGAGGGGACGATTCCCTACAACAAACTCCTCGGCGAGTTTTCCGGTGAATTCAAGGCGGTGGATCTCAAGCCCGACGATCCGGCGGTGGTGATCTTCACGGCCGGCCTGCTCGGGCGCGCGCTGGGCGCGACGCTGAGCCACAAGAACCTCCATACGAACTCGCTTATGCTGAAAGAACAGTGCAATGGCGGTCCCGAACACCGAGGGCTCGCCCTGATACCGCTGTTCCACGCGTTCGGAGCGGCCGTGAACCTCTTGGGCACAATGCAGGTGGGCGGGACGGTCTACCTGGTGGAGCGGGTGGATTTCGGCAAGCTTGTCCCATGGCTCCAAGCAGCCCGAATAACCTATTCCGGCATGGTGCCGATGGTGTTTTACGGCCTGCTGTTCCATCCCGCGTGCAACAACCTGGATCTGTCAAGTCTTCGCATCGGCATCAGCGGCGGCGCGGCGCTATCTATGGAGATCTACGAGAAGTTCTGCGAGCGCTACAAGATCGATATCTACCAGGGCTACGGACTCACCGAGGCTGCTCCTGTGGTGTCGTGGAACAATATCAACGTCAAGAACAAGCCTTCCACCGTGGGTGTGCCCATCCCGGACGTGCAAATCGAGATTCACGACGACCAGGGAAAGCCGGTACCGGCAGGAGAGGAAGGGGAGGTCGTAGTAAAGGGCCCCAACGTGATGATCGGCTACCTTGGGCGTCCTGCAGAGACTCAAATGGTTATCCGAGACGGGTGGCTCTATACCGGCGACCTGGGACGCCTCGACGCCGAAGGTTACCTGACGTTGACCGGACTCAAGAAGGACCTCATCATCACCTCGGGGTTCAACGTGTATTGCCAGGAGGTCGAAGAAATACTCATCCGCAATCCCCAGATCGCGGACGTTGCTCTCGTGGGGGTGCCTGATTTGATGCGCGGTCAGGTGATCGAGGCCCTCGTGGTCCCTGAAAAGGGCGCGCAGCCTGCCGAACGGGAGATCATCCGCTTTTGCCGCGAATACCTCTCTCGATACAAATGCCCGCGCAAAGTCACTCTGGTCAAGGAGATCACCCGCGACAAGCACGGTAAACCGGTCAGCTGGCGATAGCTTGTTTGGGAAGAGTGCGCATTAATCATTGCCGGGGCCGAAGGTGCCCTGCCAGGCTTTCTTGTCGCACTCGTCCACGCACTTCAGGTAACCCTCGCGCCTGAGAGTATCGAACGGAAGCTGGATGCTGCCCGCCCAATCGCGCTGAATGCCGTATCGGAATGAGCAGTCTGCCTTGCACTGCCGCGAATCAAAAAAAGCGTCGGCAAATACTTGCGACGCGACCAACATAAGCAAAGCGCTTGCTATCAATATCATTGCGTAACGCATAGCCGCTCCTTTGTTTTCACTCACGTACTATTCGAGCGAACTTGGTTGTCGTTGTGACTGTCACAACAGTATCCGTTTACGCTGAGATGAATATTGCGAAAGACTTGGGATCATGCAGACACTTCCATCGGCGTCCCGCATTTCGCTGCGTCATTTCTGTGATGCGAAAATCCCGAGCAAATTTGTCAGAAAACTTCGCAATTATCATATATCATTCTTGCCCCCGCGAGCGCTCTCCACGAAGCGTCGCCATCTGAAACAAAGGCCCTCGCAGGATATGGTTCTAATCGTTACTCACCCCGATCCGTCGCTGCGAGGTGGCTCAACGACGGTACCGTCCTTGCTTTTCCGCCGCAACCGGTTCCACTGAGCAAAAATGCGATCGGCACGGTCATAGTCGTCGGAGGCTCTGGTTTTCCAGGCCCGTTGCACAGCTTCCCTCGCGAGACGTTCAAGCTCATCGAGGCTCCAGAGCTGAATTACTTCACCCATCATCACCCTCATTTATCCGTGCGAGTCTATCGACGGAGCAATCGACGGACGTACACGCCAATCACTACTATATCGTTGACACCTCTCAAGGGGCGATCGTTCTTTCCGCCGCGAGCGATCCTTCGACAGCTGGAGCCGCGTGTTGGCGAGTACGCACGTCACGTCGGGAATTTCCGCAGGGACTCAACTTTACTCCAAAACTCTGTGCCGGGGAAGACGCTGAAGGATTTTTTTCAGGGCCGTGTCATGGTTGGGCCTGACATCCTGGGGTCACGGGTTTAGTCGGTTTCTTCCGGACATGAGGCTCCGAATGGGCTATTAAGGGG